>JAHWJM010000424.1 GCA_019348435.1 Actinomycetota bacterium | reverse complement strand
CTCGTCCGATCTGGCCTCGAGCAGCCGGCCGCGCCCCTGCGCGATCGCCGAGGCCGCCAGCAGCGGGCGGATCGCGGTCGGGTCCAGCCGCGCGGCGAGATTGGCCTCGGCCGCCGCGTCCCTGAGCTCAGCGGCGCCGGCGTCGGTGCTGACGGCCTGCGCGTCGCTCGCCTTCTGATCGGCGACCATCGGCAGCGCCGCCGAGACGATCAGCAGCCCGGCCGCGATGCAGGCGAGCGCGAGCAGCGCCCCCCGCGTGCCGGTCGCGCGGTCGACCGCCGGCGCCTCGCTGCGCGGCCGCCAGGGTGTCCCGACGAGCACCCCCAGGAAGATGAGCGCCGGCACCGTCACGCCCGGGATGTCCCAGTCCCAGTCGACGAGCCCGTGCACGACCCAGCCGACGGCGCCGGCGAACAGCGCCACTGCGATGTCGCGCTCGCGGCCGGAGGCCATCGAGCGCACGCGCTCCAGCGCGCAGAACAGCAGGAACCCCAGCGCGCCGGTGACGAGCAGCGTGCCGACGATCCCCGTCTCGGCGAGGAACTGCAGCGGCATGTTGTGCGGCTGCACGACCGGCAGCTCGACGTCGCGGTACATCTTGTGCGTGACGGCAAACGAGCCCGCGCCCCAGCCGTGCACCGGCTTGTCTGACCACGCGCCGGCGGCCTCCTGCCACCACACCCAGCGGTTGCCGGAGTTCGAGGAGACGATCCGCGCGGGGTCGGAGGTGTTGTCCTTCGCCGTCTCGGTGAACTTCTGCCAGGCGTCGTCGGCCCACTCGCCGGCGCCGCCCTCGTAGCTGGCGATCGCCCCGAGCAGCATCACGAGCAGGATCGCCGCCGTCGCCGCCAGGCCGCGCCAGACGAGCTGCGTGCGCTCGTCGTTCCAGACCGTGCGCTCCTCGAGGCGCAGCATGCCCCACGCCGCGATCAGCAGCGCGAGGATGCAGCCGGCGCTGACGAGGCCGAGCAGGATGCCGTCGGGGATGCGCTCGTCGAGCGGTACGTAGAGCCCCTTGAGCGCCGGGCGGCTGAAGGACAGGCCGAGCACGGGGATCGCGGCGATGACCGTCACGGCGATCACCGCCAGCCCGCGCAGGCGCTGGCCGCCGAGCAGGGTCACGACGGTGACCGTGGCCAGGAACGCGAGGATCCCGCCGCGCGAGTACGTCATGCCCAGACAGACGATCAGGATGAACAGCGACGTGATGCCGAGCAGCCGTGTGACATCGCGGCGCGAGGTGTCGGTCGCCATTCGCATCGCGATCGGGATCGCGAGCACCATCACGAGCGCCAGCGCGTTCCAGTACTCCAGCGGCGCGCGCAGGCGCGAGGCCTGCGAGGTGTGGTTGAAGCTCACCCCGAGGATCTCGACGCCGGGGATGATCTTGCCGGCGAGACCGTACAGCGCGCAGGCCAGCGCCACCGCGAGCCAGCCGTAGGCGAAGCGCTCGATCGCCCGCGGCAGGCTCGATGCGAGCGTCAGCGCCAGGACGAGCACGAGCGTGTAGGCGACGGCGCGGTTGATGTGCGCCCACGTGCGCTCGGGCGCGACCGACCACAGCAGCGTGATGCCGCACCAGACCGCGAAGCCGGCGAGCAGCCCGACCGCCACCCAGGCCTCCGCGGGCGCGCGCAGCGAGAGCGTGCGCGTCAGCAGCAGGCCGATCGCCGCCCCGACGCCGACGAACGCCAGGCCGATCTGCAGGCGCGGCTCCTCCGGCAGCCCGACCGCGCCGTGGGCGAACACCGCGTAGGCGCAGACGGCGACCAGCGCGGCAAGCAGCGCGACGCCCGATCGCGGTGTGCGGATGCGCGTCGCGGGCACGCCCACCTGCGTGGCGACCCGCGGGCTGGCGGGGCTGGCGGGAGTCGTGACGGCCATGAGAAGCGGCCGACGATGCTAGTGGTTCACGGGTCCGCGCGGCGCGGCATACGGCGCCGGCGCGACGCTTCCCGATGGAACGATCGGGGTCGACCGACTACCGTGGGGAGCGTGCTGCATCGCATCTCGCTCTTCCTGCTCGCGTGCGCGCTGAGCCTCGCGTTCACCGCGACCGCTTCGGCGAGCCTGCTCGACGTCATCGCGGCCGACTACGTCAACGACGGCCGGATCGACCCCTGCAAGTACAGCGAGAAGCAGCTCAAGACGCTCAAGGGCCTGATCCCGAACGATCTGGCGGCCTACGACGCGGGCTTCTCGCCGGCGATCGACGACGCGCTGGCGCGCCGCGCCGAGGGCGCCTGCAACAAGAACAAGGCCAAGAGCGATGGCGCCGGCGCGGCGACCGCGCCCGCCGGCGGCGGTGGCGGCGGTGCCGGTGGCGGCTTCGCCGGCCGTCCCGGTGGCCCCCCCGGTGGTGGCGGCGGCTTCGGCAAGGGCAGCCGGGGTCGAGGCGGCACCCAGGGTGCGTTCGGCCGCGGTGGCGGTCGTCCGGTCCGGGGCCGCAAGTCCAAGCGCGCGAAGCGCCAGGAGTTCGAGGCGATGCAGGCGCCGAGCGTCGGCGGGGTGCAGGTTCCTCGCGGCAACGGGTCGACCCCGGTCCGGATCCGGCGGGGTGCCTCGCTGACGGACTTCGCCGAGCGCATCGACGCCAACCCCGCCAGCCTCGTCACGGTGCTGTTCCATCTCGGCGAGATGGCGACCGCGACCCAGTCGC
>JAHWJM010000423.1 GCA_019348435.1 Actinomycetota bacterium | reverse complement strand
GAGGCCACCAACCTCCTCGCCTCCGCGGCCATCGACCTGCTCGTGTTCATCGCCAAGACCCGCCAGGGCCGCTTCGTGGCCAGCGTCCGCCAAGTGGTGGGCTGCGAGGGCCAGCAGGTCGTCACCAACGAGCTCTTCCGTCCTCGGCCGGACGGGCGGGCGGCACCCGCCGCGCCGATACCGGCCGATCTCCTCGACGAGCTGGTCGCCGAGGGCTACGACCCCGAGCTACATGACCGACCGGAGGGCTGGTGGTGACCGGACTGCTCGCCGCCCTGGCCGGTGCCGGCGTGGTCGCCGGCCTCCTGCTGGTCCTCGACGGCCTCCACCGCTCGTCGCCGCCAGCGCTGGTCAAGGAAAAGCACGAGGTGACCCCCTGGGTGCTCGAGCGGCTCGCTCCGGCCGTCGGGATCGGGGCTGTCGTCGCCGTGCTGACGCGCTGGCCCGCAGCCGCCGTCGGGCTCGGCCTGTTGATGGCGGGCGCGCGCGCGTTCAGCGCGAAAAGGTCCTAGCGCTCTGCCCCCCCCGGGCAAAAGCACTCTAGCCGCCGTCAGCGCCGCCGCTTCGGAACCGAGGTGGCGAGCGCGGGGACCGGAGCGAACCCGGCCGCGCGAGCGAGCAACGAGACCTCGACGATCTTCTTTCCGAACCGCTCCCACTTCGCCGCGATGGAGGAGGTGCTCGGACGGCGGCTCGTCCGCTGGGAGGCCGAGCAGGACCTCAGCCCCAACGACCCGAAGCGCAACGAGTCCTTCGCAACGCTGCCGAGCCTGATCGTCATCGACGGCGGCCAGGGTCAGCTGTCGGCGGGGGTGCGAGCGCTGGAGGGCTTCCGCGCGCGCGGCGTGGCCGTCATCTCGCTCGCCAAGCAGCTCGAGGAGGTCTACGTCCCGGGCCGCCGCGTGCCGCTGCGCCTGTCCCACGACACGCCCGCGCTCCAGCTGCTGCAGCGCGTACGCGACGAGGCGCACCGCTTCGCCGTCACGCACCACCGCACGCGCCGCGACCGCCAGATGACCGAATCCGTGCTCGACGGCCTGCCGGGCGTCGGACCGAAGCGCAAGCGGGCGCTGCTGAAGCATTTCGGGTCGCCGGAGGCGATGCTCGGGGCCTCGCGCGACGAGCTCGAGGCGGTGCCCGGTCTGCCCGCCAAGACCGCGCGCGACCTGTACGCGTACCTCAACCGCACGTCGGGTTGAGGGCCCGCGCACCGAGATGACCGCTGAGCCCGGCACAATGCGAGAGGTGATCGTCTCCGACGAGGCGCCCGCACCGACGACGAGCCTCGAGGACCTCGTCGTGATCACGGGGTTCTCGGGCGCGGGCAAGTCCACCGCGATGAACGTCTTCGAGGACGACGGCTACTTCTGCGTCGACAACCTGCCGCCCGAGATGATCCGCGGGCTCGTCGACCTGTTCGTGCACGAGGGCGCAAAGGTGCGCCGTGCGGCCGTCGTCTCAGACGTGCGCGCGCGAGAGCTCTTCGACACGCTCGGGGCAGTGCTCGACGATCTCGCCAAGCGGGGCATCGCGCACCGCGTCCTGTTCCTGGATGCGGATGAGGACACCCTCCTGGGCCGCTACAAGGAGACGCGCCGGCGCCATCCGCTGAGTCCCACCGGCTCGGTCGCGCACGGGATCGACGCCGAGCGCGACGCGCTCGAGGACATCAAGGCGCGCGCCGACTTCGTCCTCGACACGAGCGGCATCGGCGCCGCGATCCTGCGCCGCCGCATCGTCGACGAGTTCCTGCCGCGCCAGGCGCGCGCCAAGCTCGCCGTCACGCTCACCTCGTTCGGGCACAAGCACGGGCTGCCGCGCGACTCCGACATCGTGCTCGACATGCGCTTCCTGCCCAACCCGCACTGGGAAGCCGATCTGCGTGGGCTGACGGGCTTCGATCCGCAGGTCGTCGAGTACATGTCGCGCGACGGAAAGCTCGCCGCGTTCTACGAGCACCTCGCGCCGCTGCTGGACTTCCTCATCCCCGAGTACATCGCGGAGGGCAAGGCACATCTGTCGATCGCGGTCGGCTGTACCGGCGGGCGTCACCGCTCCGTCGCGATCACCGAGGCGCTCGCCGAGCGCCTGCGCGTGCGCGACGACGTCGAGGTCGAGGTCGCGCACCGCGACGTGGGGTTGTCGACGCGGTGAAGCGGTGATCGTCCACATCGCGTTCGAGGTCTCCGACCTCGAACGCTCGACGCGCTTCTACGACGCCGTCTTCTACGCGCTGGGCGCGCGGCGCACGTTCGAGAGCGAGCGCGCGGTCGCCTACGGACACGACCACGAGCAGTTCTGGATCGTCGACCGCGGCCGTCCGCCCGCGCCGGGCTACGGCCACGTCGCGCTTGCCGCAGCCGGTCGCGCCGCGGTCGGCGCCGCAGCAGTCGCCTCCCTCCTCGTAGGAGCTGGCGCTGTCGCCCCCGCGTGGGCACATCCCAGCCAGCACGGCACTCCGGACGGTCACCTCACTGGCGCTGGCGCGTGGGGGGATCTCGAGTTGATCGGCCAGGCACCACTCACGGACGTCAACGACCTCGTCGCGGACGTCGGCGTCGACCCGTCGGGCAACTACGCCTACCTCGCCAACTGGGGCAAGGCCAACTGCTCGGCCAACTCCGAGGCGGGCGGCAAGACAGACCCCGACGCCGGGGTATACGTCGT
>JAHWJM010000422.1 GCA_019348435.1 Actinomycetota bacterium | reverse complement strand
AGATCGAAGCGCAGCATGCGACCGGCGCCGATCCGGCCGTCGTACTCTCCGATCTGGCCGAGTTCACCCACTACGTGACCCGGCTGAAACTTGCGCCGCAGGCCGCAAGCCATGCGGCGGTGTCGGAAACGGAACGGGTCCGCGGCGCGGTCTTCGCGGAGGCGCTCTCGGTTCGCGTCCTGTCGCGCGCCTGGCAGATGCTTCTGAAAGGGCTCGGCGAGGTGACGGAAGCGGCGCGACCGCTCGCCGCCAGCACGGCCAGGCCGTACGCGGCGAGAAGCCCGCGCGCGGGGCGCGCAAGCGGCGCCGGGGCGACGACCGCGGCGCAGGCGGCGAGCACGATGCCCGGCGCCAGCACGTGCGACGGACGCATGCTCTCGGGATGAAGCCGGCTCGTGCGAGCGCGGTAGCGGCCGTAGCGGAGGTACTGCTTCGCGAGCGCCGGCAGGCTGTCGCGCGGCACGTAGCGACCGGCCATCTGCGGAAGACACAGGATCCGTCCGCCCGCGGCGCGCACCCGCGCCGCCAGCTCCGCGTCCTCGTTGACGAGCGACAGCTCGTCCCATCCTCCCAGCTCCTCCAGCGTGGCGCGGCGCATGACGCCGGTGAAGCCGGTGTCGGTCTCGATCTCCTCCTGCGCAGGACGCCGGAACGACGCGCCGCCGATGCCCATCCACGTCGTCAACGCGAGCGCCACGCGGCGCGACCAGGTTCCCTTGCCCTCCGCCAGCGCGGGGCCCGTCACCCATGCGGCGTCGCCGCGGCGCAGCCGCGCCACCCCCGCGGCGAGGTAGTCCGGCGGATACACCGTGTGCGCGTCCATCCGCGCGACGAGCTCGCCACGGGCGTGACGCAGGCCGAGGTTGAGCGCGGCCGGGATGTGGCGCGCGGCGTTGTCGAGCACGCGGAAGCGCGGGTCGCGCTGCGCGAGCTCCTCCAGCACCTCGCGCGTGCCGTCGGTCGAGCCGCCGTCGAGCAGCAGGAACTCCAGCGGCCCGTCGAACGACTGCGCCTCGAGCGCGGCGACGACCTCGTGGATCCCCGGAAGCTCGTCGAGCACCGGGACGAGAACGGTCAGCCCGGCGTGGTTCAACCCGCGACCAGCCGGCCGCAGGCGCTGCCGCAGCGCCCGCGGGTGGGTGCCGGGGACGCGCCGGCGGGTGCGCTGCGGCGCCGCATACCCTGATTGACTGCGGCCACCATGCGGATCGGAATCTACATGGACTTCGTCTACGCGGCGGATGCCGAGGGCGTCTCGACCGACCAGGCCGTCGTGTTGTTCGCGCTGCAGCTGGGCCCGCGGATCGGCGAGGTCGTGCTCTTCGGCCGCCTCGCGCCCGAGCCCGGCCGAGCGCCGTATCCGGTCGGCGGGCCGCACGTGCGCTTCGTCGCGCTGCCGCACTATCGAGCGCTGACCGACCTGGCGGCCCTGCTGCGCGCGATCCGCCGCTCCTGCGCCGTCTTCAGCGCGCAGCTCGACGACCTCGACGCCGTCTGGCTGTTCACGCCGAGCCCGCTGTCGCTGCTGTTCGCGGCGATCGCCCGCAGGCGCGGCGTTGCCGTGATCTTCGGGCTGCGCCAGGACACGCCGCAGTACCTGGCGCACCGGCTCCCCAGCCGCCGCTGGATCTGGGTGCTGCCGTTCGCGCACGCCCTCGATCGCCTGCACCGCCTGCTGGCAGGGCGCGTCCCGACGACGGTCGTCGGCCCCGACCTGGCGCGCAAGTTCGGCGCCGACCGCAAGCCCGTGCTCGAGATGAGCGTGTCGCTCGTGCGCCGCGCCGATCTCGTCAGCCTCGAGACCGCGCAGGCCAAGTCCTGGGCGGGCGAGCTGCGGGTCCTCTCCGTGGGGCGGATCGACCCCGAGAAGAACCCGCTGCTGCTCGCCGACGTCGTCGCGGAGCTGCGCTCGCGCGACCCGCGCTGGCTGCTCGACGTCGCCGGCGACGGCCCGCTCGCCGACGCCCTGCGGCGCCGCGCGACCGAGCTCGGCGTCGCCGACGCGGTGCGGCTGCACGGCTACGTGGCCAGCGGGCCCGCGCTGCAGGAGCTGTATCGCGACGCCCACGCGCTCGTGCACGTCTCGCTCACGGAAGGGCTTCCGCAGGTGCTCCACGAGGCCCATGCCGCGGGCCTGCCGATCGTCGCGACCGACGTCGGCGGCGTTCGCGGCGCGCTGTCGGACGGAAGCGCCGGGCTGCTCGTTCCGCCGCGCGACGCGCGCGCCGATGCCGGCACCGCTGACGTGGCGCGTCCGATGGCGCGCTCGAGCGCCGCTACGCGGGCGTTGCCGCTCTCGTCGTTTGAGGCGGTGTGGGACCTCAAGCTTCAGGAGCCGCTCTTTGCCTCCGCGCCGCGAAACTTACCTGCCGCGTCCAATCCGGCGGCGGCGGCGGCGCCCAGCAACAGCCCCGCGGCCATGACCAAGCCCGCCAGCGGCAGCCACCAGCGCGCCTCCCAGGCAGCCGGATCGCACCACCGCTTCACGCCGCCATCTCCGCCTCGACGATGTAGCGCCACGGCCCGCGCCGCTTGGCGTCCAGCGGCCAGCAGGTGACCAAGGCCAGGCGGGGCCGCCCGCCCAGGCCGTCGATGCCCGACGCGTTCCATCGGGCGACCCGCCCTGGCAGCGCCCGGAAGCTGACGCTGGTCCCGTCCGCGCGCGTG
>JAHWJM010000421.1 GCA_019348435.1 Actinomycetota bacterium | reverse complement strand
GGTACCGCGGCTGCGTGCACACGCACGCGCCGTGCGAAGAGGGCCGCCTCGGCGACACGTACTACCGCCACTCGACCGACGGGGGCGAGACCTTCTCGGCCGAACGGCGGATCACCGACCGCTCGATGAACAACGACGTCGGCTTCGACTACCGCTACGGCGCCTACTGGGCCTACGGCCCGCAGACCGTGCCGCTGCGCAAGAACCGCCTGCTGTTCGCGTGGATGGACTCGCGCGACGGCAACGTCGAGACCGACGACATGAACATCTACTTCGCGCAGGCGACCCTGAACGGATCCCATAAGATTCCGGTTCGGCGGGTGCGCGGCGACGATGTCGAGGATCTCGCGGTCAAGATGTCGCGGCGCGCGTATCCGGGCGGCCCCGAGGCCACGCTGGCGGGGACGTTCGCGAGCCGCCCGGCGACCCGTGTGGTGATCGTCAACGAGCGCGATCTGCCGGGGGCCCTGGCGGGCTCTGTGCTGGGCCGTGCGTTCCTCGGGCCCGTGCTGGTGGCACCGCGTGACGGCCTCTCGGCAGCGGTCAAGCGCGAGGTCGAGCGTCTGGCACCGATCGGTGCCTACGTCATCGGCGGCGAAGGCACGCTGTCGCCGCAGGTCGTCGCCGACCTGGCCGCGACCGGGATCCCGCAGGATCAGATCGAACGGCTCGAGGGTGCCGGCGCAGCCGGCACCGCCGCGGTGATCGCCCACGAGATGGACCGCCGCAGCGACGAGCAGAAGGCGGCCGGCAAGCCCGCATTCCGAGACGCGATCGTGCTGAACCCGGCGAGCCCGGATGCGGCCGCGATCTCCGTGCTGGCGGCACATCGGCGCATGCCGGTGTTCTTCACCGGGGCCAACGCTCTGCCGGAGGCGACGAGCCAGGCGATCGCGGCGTTGAACATCCCGCGGACGATCGTCATCGGCTCGAGCCGCTACGTGAGCTCCGCCGTCACGGCCGGGCTGCCGCTGCCGCATCGCCTCAGCGGAAGCACGCCGGTGAGGACGTCTCGGCTGGTCGTCGCCCAGTCGCGGCGCTGGGGCATCCCCGACAACATCTTCTTCTCGACGGACGTGAGGAGGAAGATGGATGCCGCGGTCATCGGCGCCGCCGGAGCTCGCATCGGCGGGATGTTCCTGCTGTCGCCGGGCGGCGCAGCGGACGCAGCGGAGATCATCAACGATCTGAAGATGCGGTCGACCACGGACCATCTCGTCATGGTCGGATCGGGCGCAACGACAGGAGGATGAGGGCCGTCGGACACGGCTCGATCTCGACGGCGGGGCGCGTCGCGCGCCCCGCCGACGTGCAGGTGTGGATCACAGCGACAGAGGGAGGACGATGAGTTCGTTCTTGCAGTACGGGTCGTTCGCGAGACCCGGTCCGGCCTTCCGGCCGGTCGTCATCGGAGCGCTGACGTGTGGCGCGCTGATGGTGTCCGCGGGAGCAGCACAGGCAAGCCACAAGATGGCCGACGGCACGCTGTGCCCGCATGCCGCCGGCACTCTGGCGCCAGGCGAGACGAAGGCCGCACCCACCGTGGAACGCGCGGCGAGTAGCGGTCCCATCGGCGCCGCGACTCCAGCACCGCGTGCGGCGGCCCCGCGGCCGGCCGCGAAGCCCGCCGCCAAGGCGCCGGTGCAGCGGCCGGCAGTGCAGGCGCAGGCGCAGAGGCCCGCGTCGTCGCAGGCCCAGGCGCAGCGTCCGGCGGTTGCAGCGCAGCCGGCCGTCAGCAAGGCTCGCGTGGCCGTTCCGGCGCAGCGTAAGGCGCAGGTGGCGGTTCCGGCGCAGCGTCAGGCGCCGGTTGCCAAGCCGTCGCGCGCCAAGCAGCCGCAGGGCGCCGGCAGCCAGCGCAGTGCATCCAAGCAGCAGGTCTCGCCGCCGGCGGTCAAGCCCGCCGTGACGGCAGAGATCACGACCGACCGGCGTAGCGCGATCGAGCGCCCGACGGCCGCCCCGGCGACCGCAGCGCCGGCTGATTCCGGTGCTTCGGTTCCGGTCGCGATCCTGGCCGGGTTGTTCGCGCTGTGCGCGATCGTCGTCGCCGGCATCGTCGCCGTGCGGCGGCGGGTCGTCCGCGTGAAGAGCGCGGCGCCCGTGCCGACGTTCGCCGAGTCGATGGACGCGGCGATCGAGGCGGAGTTGCAGGAGATCATCGTCGAGACCAGGGCGCGCGCGCTGCAAGCGCCTGCTGGGCTCGAGGACGAACACGACGATCGGGAGGTCAGTCAGACGCACTGACTTCCGGCGGATCCGGAAGCCACTCGGTTTCCGGCATCGTGAGAGAGAGCAACGGCCGCGGCATTGTCCGCGGCCGTTGTCGTTCTACCGCGCGCGAGCCCGCGCTGCGCGCGGCCGATCTGGTGCTCGAGCGTCTACGGCCTACGGGCCACTTCGGATCGCCCGGCGCCGGACCGCCCGGCGATGAGCGTCGTGAGCAGCCCGGCGAGCATCAGCGCGTAGCCGCTGTACCGCAGCGCCGACGCGATCTGGGACCGGCCGGCCCGAACGGTGGCGGCGTAGAGGTTCTGCTTGATCGACGCCTCGTTGCCGCTGCGCGTGTCGGTCCAGACGGCCACCGCCCCCTCGTCGTCGGAGGCGAGCCCGAGCCGGCTGCCGAGGTCCGCCAAACCCAGGTCGGTGCCCAGGCCGATGCGCGAGTCAACCGTG
>JAHWJM010000420.1 GCA_019348435.1 Actinomycetota bacterium | reverse complement strand
ATCCCGTCGAACCCCTCAAGACAGCCCAGCAGTCCCTGACGAAAGACCGCGTGAGCTTCGATCACCATGACGTCGGTGACGCGCTGGCTCATATCTTTTCCTACCTCCGTTCTTCTCCCCATCAGGCTCGACGTTCCCAGCCGCAAAAGCCCTTCGGGGCCGACCCTCTCGCACGCGTGCACACCGTGTCAAGGGAGCTGGCGGCGGCGGACGGTCAGCCGTCCGAGGCGCCCCCGCGCCCGCCGGCCACGCGGCGCATCAGCCCAGCCAGCGGAGGATTGCGATACGGGCCCGGCGCCTCGAGGCCGCTGATCACCCGCGCGCGCTCGCCGTCGGGCTTGTCCTGCGACAGCTTGGCCTCCGCGTGCCAGGACTCCGCGCGCAGCCGGAAGGCCACCACCTGGTCGGCCATCTCGCGCGCGGAGTCGCCCATCCGCCGCAGCGACCACGGCTGCTCGACGGCGGCCTCGAAGTGGTCGACGGTGCGCTCGAGCACGGGCATCGGGTCGTCGAACAGCTCGGGGGTGCCGCGCAGGTGCAGCGTGACGTGGTTCCAGGTCGGGATCGTGTCGTCCTCGTACCAGCTCGCCGACACGTAGCCGTGCGGTCCCTGGAAGATCACCAGCAGGGGCCCGGCGAGCGCCTCGGACACGGGATCGGGACGGGCGACGTGCCCGAGGATCGCGAGTGCGGTGGCGTCCTCGTCGACGAGGCACGGCATGTGCGTCGCGCGCAGGTCCGCCGTCACGATCGTCGCGAACGGGTGTGCGCGCGCGATCGATCGCGCGACTTCGACGTCGGCGAGCTCGAAGGCCTGCTTGATGTGCATCGGGCCGCTCAGTGAAGCGGCTGGCCACCGGTGGCGCCGATGACCTCGCCGCTGATGTAGCGCGAGTCGTCGGTGGCGAGGAACACGTACAGCGGGGCGAGCTCCCCGGGCTGGCCGGGGCGCCCGAGCGGGGTGTCGCCACCGAACTGCGCGTTCGCCTCGGCGGGGAAGCTCATCACCACGAGCGGCGTCCAGATCGGCCCGGGCGCGACGGCGTTGACGCGGATGCCGCGCTCGGCGACCTCCTGCGCCAGGCCCTTGGTGAACGTGCTGATCGCGCCCTTCGTGGCCGCGTAGTGCAGCAGCTTCGGGGTCGGCTGCGCCGCCTGGATCGACGTCGAGTTGATGATCGTCGAGCCGGGCCGCATCTTCGGCACCGCGGCCTGGCAGAGGTGGAACATCGCGAGGATGTTCGTGCGAAAGACGAACTCGAGCTCGTCGGGCGCGATCTCCAAGAACGAGTCGTGGGACATCTGGTAGGCGGCGTTGTTGACGAGCACGTCGAGCCGCCCGAGCTCGTCGTGCGCCTGCTCGACGAGCGCGCGGCAGTGCTCGCGGTCGCCGATGTCTCCCGGGACCGTGAGGCATCTGCGGCCGGCGTCCTCGACGAGCCGTCGCGTCTGCGCGGCGTCCTCGTCCTCGTTCCAGTAGGAGCACAGGACGTCCGCGCCCTCGCGGGCGAAGGCGAGCGCCACGGCGCGGCCGATGCCGGAGTCGGCACCGGTGATGAGCGCGACCTTGTCGGTGAGCCGGCCGTGCCCGACGTAGCTGTCCTCGCCGTGGTCGGCGAGCGGCTGCATGTCGGCGTCGCTGCCCGGAGGCTGCTGCTCCTGCTCGGGAAACGGCGGTACCGGCTCGGCGTGGGTCGGGTGCTGTTGCTGTTGGGCCATGCGCCGCCGGGTACCCGCCCGCGGGCGCGGCTCACGCCGAAGTCGTGGTGGCGCAAGCGGCTGTGGCGCGGCCGTTGAGAGCGGTGGGTTACGGGTACGTGTGCGCACCCATGTCGTGCGCGCACATCACGCCGTTGCTCGAGCCGCTCCTGTTCGCCCCCGCGTTCGTCGCCGTCGGCTGGGCGCTGGTGAAAGCGCGCCGCTGCCCACCACCCCCTGAGAAGGAGCACCCATGACCGATCGCTACACCCCGGCGCAGATCTACTCGCTGGTCTTCGGCGCGACGCTGCTGCTCGCCGGCATCGCCGGGTTCTTCGCGGACGCCAGCTTCACCACGGGCGACGACGTCCAGGGCGGGCAGCTCTTCGGCCTCTTCGAGGTCAACGGCTGGCACAACCTCGTGCACGTCGTCTCCGGTGTCGTGCTCCTCGCGGCCGCGCCGCGAACGCGCGCATGTTCGCCCTCGGCTTCGGCGCCGTCTACGCCGTCGTGACGCTGTGGGGATTCGTCGACGGAAACAGCGTGCTGGCGCTGATCCCCGTCAACACCGCCGACAACGTGCTGCACCTGGCGATCTCCGCGGCCGGCATCGCCGCGGGCCTGATGTCGGGGAGCACCGAGCGCGCGCCGGGCGGCACCGCCCGCGCCGGCTGACGCATCGCCCCCGGCAGACCGCACGCGAAGGCTCCGCACGGCGGGGCCTTCGTCGTGTCGCAGTCAAGAGCGCACCGGCGAGCGCGTGCGGGAAGACCGCCGAGCGCAACGCGCACAGGCGCTGAGCTCAGTCGGCGAAGTCGCTGTCCGCGCCGGCGGCTGCGCGCCGCGAGTCGGCCTTCGCGGGCTTGGCCGGCGCTTCGTGCTTGCGTCCACGTCCGGTCAGCCCACCGGTCAGCGTGTCCTGTGCCCAGCGCTCGCTGAAGCCCGCCGCGAAGCCGATCACCGAGAGGAAGTAGAAGCGCTCAACCGTGCCCTCG
>JAHWJM010000041.1 GCA_019348435.1 Actinomycetota bacterium | reverse complement strand
AGGAGGAGTACCGCGAGCGCGCCGCCGCGCTCGAGGCCGCGCTGGCGACCGCCGAGTCGCGCCGCGACGAGGCGGGCGCCGCGGCGGCGCGCGACGAGCTCGAGTTCGTGCGCCGCGAGCTGTCGTCGGCGGTCGGGATCGGCGGGCGCGACCGCGAGACCGGCTCGCACGCCGAGCGTGCGCGGATCAACGTCACGCGCGCGATCCGTTCGACCATCAAGCGGATCGCCGGCTACGACGAGCGCATCGGCGCAGAGCTCGAGGCCGGCGTGCGGACGGGCACGTTCTGCGTGTACCGCCCCGATCCGCTGCATCCGCTGGAGTGGAGCGTCGAGCGCGGCTGAGCCCGCGCAGCGGGGGTTCGTTCCGAGAGTGGGAACGGCGCTGTCTCGCCGATGTACGACGTTCACGCGTTCGTCACGCCCACAGAGCAGGATGAACGACGCGAACGACCACACCTTCCTCTTCGCCGACATCGTCGGGTTCACGTCCTTCACCGAGGCCGTGGGTGACGACGCCGCGGCCGACGTCGCGGTGGCGTTCCAGGAGCGCGCGGAGCACCTCGCCGCTGTGTATGGCTGCGACGTCATCAAGAAGCTCGGCGACGCGGTCATGATCCACGGCCAGGACGCGGCCCGGGTCGTGGCGCTGGCGCTGCGCCTGCGACGTGAGCTCGCGCAGGAGGGCGTCTGCCCGCCGCTCCGGATGGGGGTGCATTCCGGCAGCGCCGTGCTGCGCGCCGGCGACTGGTACGGCGCGACCGTCAACGTCGCCGCGCGGGTGGCCGACGCGGCGGGCGCCGACGAGATCCTCCTGAGCCTGACGACGCGCGAGCGGATCACGCGCGCCGGCGTGCGAACCGCCGATCGCGGTGCGCGCAGCTTCAAGAACGTGGCGGCGCCGCTGGCGCTCTTCGCCGCGGCGGCCTGACACCGCGCCTACGCAGAAGAAAGGGCGCCACGGGGAAGAAGCGCCCTTTCCTCCGGTAGGTACGAGGTCTCAGCGGGATGCCGAGGCCTCGGTGATTCGGGTGGCTTGTCCGTGCCTGTCGTCGGAGCATGGGCGTTAGGCGCAAGTGAACGTTGTTCAAACGCCATGAACAATTGAGTGCCAACGCGCCAGAACTCCCGCCCCCTCGCGGGTGAGAAGTCGATGAGACCGGGGCGTCCGCCGCTCGCGCGCGCGCCCGCTGCGTCATCTTGTGTGCATGCGCCGCCGGCTCGGGATCCTCGTCCTGTCGTTCGTCCTCCTCGCGGGCGCGACGACGGCGCTCGCCGCGCAGTCGAAGGGCAGCGCCAAAGCCGACCGCATCGAAGGCACGCGCGGTCCCGACGAGCTCCAGGGTCGCGGCGGCAACGACACGCTGCTCGGCGGCGGCGGCAACGACAAGCTCAACGGCGGGCGGGGCAACGACCTGCTGGCCGGCGACGCGGGCAACGACTCGCTCATCGGCGGCTCCGGCGCGGACCTGCTGCTCGGTGGCGCCGGCAACGACCGGATCAACGCGCGCGGCGGTGGCGGCGACGTCGTCGTCGGCGGCGACGGGCGCGACCGGATCGATTCGAGCGACCGCGCGCGCGACAAGATCAGCTGCGGCAGAGGGCGCGACAGCGTCCGTGCCGACCGGATCGACGCGGTCTCCCGTGACTGCGAGTCCGTCAGACGTGGATGAGGAGGAGACCGGCCCCACGCGCCCCGTCGTCCTGCTGGTCGACGACGATGCCGCAATCCGCCGCGCCGTCGGCGCCGGCCTCGAGCTCGAGGGCTTTCGCGTCGTACGCGCATCCGGCGGACGCGCGGCGCTCGCCGCCGTCGAGTCCGTCGCCCCGGCGGTGATCCTGCTCGACATCGCGATGCCCGACCTCGACGGGCTCGAGGTCCTGCGCCGGCTGCGCGCGGACGGCGACGACGTGCCGGTCTGCGTGCTGTCGGCGCGCGACGACGTCGAGGACCGCGTCCGCGGGCTGCAGGCCGGCGCCGACGACTACGTCGTCAAGCCGTTCGCGCTCGAGGAGGTGACCGCGCGGCTGCAGGCCTTGCTGCGCCGCCGGCCCGCGATGCCGCAGGCCGTGCTGAGCGCGGGCGACATCACGCTTGACCCGCGCTCGCACGACGCCCGCCGCGGCGCGCGCGACCTCGGGCTGACGCGGCGCGAGTTCGACCTGCTGGAGCTGTTCATGCGTCATCCCGGCGAGGTGCTCGATCGCGCGCGCCTGCACGAGGAGATCTGGGGCTACACGTTCGACCCCGGCACGAACATCGCCGACGTCTTCGTCGGCTACCTGCGCCGCAAGCTCGAGGCCGAGGGCGAGCCGCGCGTCCTGCAGACCGTGCGCGGGATCGGCTTCATCCTGCAAGTCTGATTCGCTGAGCGGATGCGCAGCCTTCGCGGTCGCCTGACGCTCGGCATCACGCTGGTCCTCGCGATCGTGCTCGCCGGCGCGGGGATCGTCGTGGCACGCTACGTCGACCGCTCCGAGCGCGCCGCCCTCGACGACCGCCTGCAGCGCACGGTCGAGCTCTCGCGCGAGACGGCGCTGGCGGCGGTGCAGCGCGAGCTGCCCTCTCGCGACCGGCGCCTGGACAACGTCCTGTCGGCCACCGGCACATCGCTGCGCCTGCTGCTCGCCGGCCGCGAGTTGCCCGCGTTCGGCAGGCCGCCGCCGCCGGGGCGCCCCCCGCCGCGCGACGGCTTTCAGACCTTCGAGGTGGACGGCGAGCGCTACCGCTCCTACACGATCGGCCTGGAGGCGCTGGGCGGGCTGGCCCGGCTGGAGGCGACGACGCGGCTGGCACCGACGGAGCGCAAGCTCTCCGCCCTCAACCGGCGCCTGCTGGGATTCGGCGCGGCGGCACTGCTCATGGCGGCGCTGGGGGTCTGGTTCACCGCCGACGTCATCCTGCGCCCGCTGCGACGCCTGCGCCGGGCGACCGCCGGGATCGCGAGCACGCAGGACCTCGACCGCCGCGTACCCGGCGACGTGGGCCCGGCCGAGCTGCGGTCGCTGGCGGCGAGCTTCAACGAGATGCTCGCCCGGCTCGGGCGTTCGGCGGCTGATCGCGAGCGCGCGCTGGCGGCGACGCGGCGCTTCACCGCCGACGCCGGACACGAGCTGCGCACGCCGATGACGAGCGTGCAGGCCAACCTCTCGGCGCTCGCCCGCCACCCCGAGATGTCCGCCGAGCAGCGCGCGGAGATGATCGAGGACGCCCTGTCGGAGAACCGCCGCCTCGTCGCGCTGCTCGACGGGCTGCAGGGGCTCGCGCGCGGAGACGCCCCGCCGCCGCTGCTCGACGACGTCGACCTCGCGGATCTCGTCGCCGTGACGGTGGCCACGGCGCGGCCGCGGCACCCGGCCGTGGAGTGGACCTGCCAGCTGCCCGAGGAGCCGGTCGTCGTGCGCGGGTGGGAGCCGGGGCTGCGGCTCGTCGTCGACAACCTCCTGACGAACGCGGCGCGACACGGCGGCGGGAGGGTGGCGGTGACGCTGTCGGCGTCGGCGTCCGGCCCCGAGCTGGTCGTCGACGACGACGGCTCGGGCGTGGCGGAGGAGGATCGCGAGCGGATCTTCGAGCCGTTCGTGCGGGCGGACGGCGCCACGGCACCCGGGTCCGGGCTCGGGCTCGCGCTCGTCATCCAGCAGGTGCGCGGGCACGGCGGGAGAATCGACGTCGGCGCGTCCCCGCTGGGCGGAGCACGGTTTCGCGTGCGCTTCGCGCGGCGTGACGCCGGTTAGCCTCAGCCGCATCGTGCTGCGCCCGATGTGCCTTGTCGCCGTTGCGCTCGCTGTGGGCGTCGTGGCCGGGTGCGGCGGCGACGACCGCCCGCCGGCGCCGCCGAGCGAGCACGTGCGGCTGGAGATCGCCGCGCCCAGCGACGGCTCGACCCTGCGGCGCGGCACCGCCGACGTGCGCGGCAGCGTCTCGCCGCGCGCCTCCTCGGTGACGGTGCTCGGGCGGCCGGCGCTCGTGAGCGATGGGCGCTTCACCGTCGTCGTGCCGCTCGAGCCGGGCGTCAACGTCATCGACGTCATCGCGACGGCGCCGCGCCGGCTGCCGACGCTGACGGCGCTGCGCGTCACGCGCGACGTCCTCGTGACGGTGCCGGACCTGACGGACCTGCCGGAGGACGAGGTCGAGGCGCGCCTGGAGCCGCTGGGGCTGGAGGCGCAGGTCGAGCGCGGCGGAGGGCTGTTCGACGTGCTGCGTCCGGGGGAGCCGGTGGTGTGCGAGCAGGAGCCGGAGGCGGGGGCGCGGGTGCGGCGCGGTCGCGAGGTGGTCGTGGTGGTGGCCGTGCGCTGCGGCTGAGGGTGCGGTTCAGCTGCGCGGCGTGATGGCGATCAGCGCGATCCGCGTGCGGCCGCGGTCGCGCACGACGCCGAGGACGATCTTGCCCTCGATCGAGGAGCCGGCGCGCCGCACGCGGTACTGGCCGCTCGCGCGGCCGGCGGGACCGCCGGTCACCTCGAGGTCCTCGAGCTCGTAGCTCTCAGTGGCGTTCTGGCGAAACTGCGCCTCGTACAGGGCCACCACGGCCTGGCGGCCGCGCACCGTTCCCGCCGGCAGCACGCGCCGCACGTCGCTTGTCAGCAGCCGGCCGAGGGCCTGGCCGTTCTCGGTCTCGTAGGCCTCGGCGAACGCCCGCGCGACGGCCCGCACCTCGCCTTCGTCGAGCGGGCGCGTCGGCGCGATGGCCGCCTCGCGCTCGTTGCCGCCGAGCATGAGCAGGGCGACGGTGATGATGCCCGCCAGCGGGAGGGCGAGGGCGGCGAAGAGGGCGGCGCGCCGGGGGCGGCGACGGCGTTTGCGCTTCGTGTTGCCATCGGCTGCGTCGGCCGGCCGTGCGGCGGGTGGAGGTGCGGGTACGGGTGCGGGTGGGGGTGCGTTTCGGACGGTGCGTGCGCGGGTGCCGGGGGCGGCGGGGGATCTTGGCGGGATCGCGTGCGGCGGCGGCTCTGACGACCACAGCCGCTGCGGCGCGGGCGGGGGCGGCGGCGGCGGATCGCTTCTCACGGCGCGCGGCGGCGCGATCGAGGTCGGGGCGGTGACCTCCCGCGCCTCGACGCCCCCGGGCGCCGCCGAGCCGATCGCCACCGTGCGCTCGGTCTCGGTCACCGGCGCGCCGCGCGCGGCGGCCAGCGCCGCGCGACCGAGGTCGCCGGCGGAGGGATAGCGGTCGTCGGGCTCCTTGGCCAGGGCGCGCGCGACGACGCGGTCGAAGAGCTGGTCGGCGCCCTTCGTCGAGGGGCGGGGAACCGGGTCGCGCATGTGCGCGAGCAACGTGGCGGGCACGGTCTCGCGCGCGAACGGCGGCAGGCCGGTGAGCGACGCGTAGAGCACGCAGCCAAGCGAGTAGACGTCCGAGCGCGCGTCGACGCGCTCGCCGGCGAGCTGCTCCGGCGAGGCGAAGTCGACGGTGCCGATCCAGCTTCCGCTGTCGGTCAGCGGCTCGAGCGGGTCGAGCGTGCGCATGAGGCCGAAGTCGCTGAGGTACGCGTGGTCGCCGGAGCCCGCCGCGAGGAGCACGTTGGCGGGCTTGACGTCGCGGTGCACGAGGCCGGCGGCGTGCGCGACGTCGAGCGCTGCGGCGACCTGGGCGACGATCGCCGCCGCGCGGGCGGCGGGCAGCGGGCCGGCGTCCTTGATGAGCGCGTGCAGGTCGCGGCCGGGCACGTAGCGCATGACGATGTACAGCGCGCCGCGATCCTCGCCCGCGGCGTAGACCGGCACGACGTTGGGGTGGTCGATCGCCGCTGCCATCCGCGACTCGCGCGCGAAGCGCTCGCGGAACTCCGGGTCTCCCGCGCGGTCAGAGGTGATCACCTTCAGCGCGACCGGTCGCTGGAGGTCGAGCTGCACCGCGCGGTAGACGATGCCCATGCCGCCGCGCGCGATGACGCCCTCGACGCGGCAGCCGCCGAGCAGCTCGCCTGAGGTGAGCTCGGGCACCGCCTCATTGTGATGCGTCGCGGGGGCGGGGCGCGCGTGTGGCGTGACCTGAGTCGGTGTCGTCTGCGTAAGAACTTCGTGAAGAACGTGTGTGCAGTGTCGCCCGCGTGGACATGCTGAACGATGTTCGGTCGTTCATCACGCCCAGTGGTCAGAGCGAACGATTTCCCATCATGCAGATCGAAGCCACCATCACCGCCGCCAAGATCCGAGCCGACCTGCGTCTGCTCTACGCCGAGCGCGCCCTCGCCGACCTCGAGGGCATGGGCGCCGATCCGACCTACATGGACGACCTGCTCGACGACATCGACTCGCTGAAGCAGGCGTACGTCGGCGCCGTCGTGACGGAGATCGCGACGCTGCGGGCGGAGCTGGGCGCGTCGCTGCAGGGCTAGTTCGCGGGCTCGGACGATCCCGGCCCCTGCGAGGTGGGGGCGAAGCAACCGCTCGCCCGCCGCTCGTGTTTTCCGTGCACCCACCTCGCGATCCGGCGCGCCGGGGCGACTTGTGCACCGCTGAGGTGCATAACTCGCCCCGACCTCGCGATCCGCGCGCGCCGGACCGAACGGTGGCGAGTTGATGTTCGCTGCGAACACCTACGCGTCGCCCCCCTCATCGGCCACCTCGCCGGGCAGCGGAGGTGGCCGTAGACTTCAACGACTCCCGCCGCTCGTCGTGAGCGCCGTCGTTCAGGACAACGACCGGGAGGCGAGCCATGAACGTCACCATCGCCGGCACGATGCGGTTCCTGCTGGAGCGCGACGACGCGGTGACGGACGCGATGACCGGGTCGTCGCGGCGGAGTCGGCCCCGGCGCGTGTTGCTGCGTGACCGATTCCGGTCGCCGCCGTCGAAGATGAACGCCGCGCATGCTGCACGTTCATCGCGCTGAGCGCGCGGACGGTCTGGTCGACGCGCTGGGTGGACTCCTGCGCGAGCCGCTCCCGGACGTGTTCGCGCCGGAGGTCATCGCGGTGCCGACGCGCGGGATGGAGCGCTGGCTGACGCAGCGCATGTCGGCCTGTCTCGGCACGACCGCCGGCCGCGCGACGGGATCTGCGCGAACGTCGAGTTCCCCTCGCCGCGCCGGCTGGTCGCGGACGCCGTGGCGGCGGCGTCGGGCGTCGACCCGGAGGGCGACCCGTGGCTCGTCGCGCACGCGGTCTGGCCGCTGCTGGATGTCGTCGAGCGCTGCCTCGGCGAGCCGTGGCTGGAGAGCCTCACCGCGCACCTGGGCGCGGGAGACGAGGGGCCCGACGACGACTCGCGGCGCTCGCGGCGGCTGAGCACCGTCCGCCATCTCGGCGACCTCTTCGATCGCTACGCGCGGCATCGGCCGGAGATGGCGCGCGCGTGGGCGTGCGAAGAGGACGCCGACGGCGCCGGTCGCGCGCTGCCCGACGAGGCGCTGTGGCAGGCCGAGCTGTGGCGGCGCCTGCGCGACCGCATCGGCATCGAGAGCCCCGCCGAGCGGCTTGAGCCGGCCTGCCGCCGCCTGCGCGACGAGCCGGACCTCGTCGATCTGCCGTTGCGGCTGTCGCTATTCGGCCTGACGCGGCTGCCGGCCGCGCACCTCGCGGTGCTGCGCGCGCTCGCCACCGCGCGGGACGTGCACCTGTTCCTCCTGCACCCGTCGCCGGTGCTGTGGGAGGCGGTCGCGACCGCAAGAGCGCAGCTGCCGCCGATCGTGCGCCGCGCCGAAGACGTCACCGCGACGCTGCCGGCCAACAGCCTGCTCGCCTCCTGGGGGCAGGACGCCCGCGAGCTTCAGCTCCTGGTCAGCGGCGATGACGGCGAGGGGTGCATCGATCACCACCATCCCGTCGAGCAGCGCGGCGACACGCTGCTGGCACGGATCCAGGCCGACGTGCGCCGCGACCAGGCGGCGCCCGGTGAGCCGCTGCCCGGCTACGACGATCCCCGGCCGCTGCTCGATCCGCAAGATCGCAGCGTGCAGGTGCACGCCTGCCACGGCCGCGCCCGCCAGGTCGAGGTCGTCCGCGACGCGATCTTGCACCTGCTCCAGGACGACGCCGCACTCGAGCCGCGCGACGTCATCGTCATGTGCCCCGACATCGAGACGTTCGCGCCGCTGATCCACGCGACGTTCGGCGTCGGCACGCCCCACGCCGACGACGAGGACCCCGACGACGCCGCCCTCGACACCGGCCTCCCCGATCTGCGGGTGCGCCTCGCCGACCGCGCGCTGCGCCAGACCAACCCGGTGCTCGGCGTCGTCGCGCAGCTGCTCGATCTCACCGGCGCGCGGCTGACGGCGTCGCAGGTGCTCGATCTCGCCGATCGCGAGCCGGTCCGCAAGCGCTTCGGCTTCGACGACGACGACCTCGCCCGAATCCAGCAGTGGATCGCCGACGGCGGCATCCGCTGGGGCCTCGATGCCGCCCATCGCGCGCCGTTCAAGCTCGAGTCGCTCGCGGCTGGGACGTGGCGCGCCGGCCTCGACCGGCTGCTCGTCGGCGTGGCGATGACCGAGGACCGCCACCAGCTCTACGCGGGCGTGCTGCCGCTCGACGACGTCGAGAGCGGCGCGATCGATCTCGCCGGGCGGTTCGCGGAGCTCGTCGACCGCCTCGGCGCGGCGCTCGACGCGCTGAGCCGCCCGCAAACCGTCGCCGGATGGACGGCGGCGATCGCGGCGGCGACCGACGCGCTGACCACGACGAGCGCGCGCGAGGGCTGGCAGCGCGGCGAGCTGCAGCGCCTGCTCGACGACGTCGCCGAGCAGGCGCTCGCGGGCGGCCGCGCCGACACGACGAGCCTGCTGCCCGCCGAGGTGCGCGCGCTGCTGCACGAGCGCCTGCAGGGCCGCCCGACGCGGGCGAACTTCCGCACGGGCCACCTGACGATCTGCACGCTCGTGCCGATGCGCTCGGTGCCGCATCGCGTCGTCTGCCTGCTCGGCCTCGACGACGGCGCGTTCCCGCGCAAGTCCCACCGCGACGGCGACGACCTCATGCTCGCCGATCCGCACGTCGGCGACCGCGACTCGCGCACCGAGGACCGCCAGATGCTGCTCGACGCGCTGCTCGCCGCGACCGATCGCCTGATCGTCACCTACACGGGCAACGACGAGCGCACGAACATGCCGCGCCCACCGGCGGTTCCGGTCGGCGAGCTGCTCGACGTCGTCGACCGCACGGTCCGCTTGGCGGACGGCGACCGCGACGCCCGATCACACGTCGTCGTCCGCCACCCGCTGCAGCCGTTCGACCCGCGCAACTTCGCGCGGGGTGAGGTCGTGCGCGAGCGGGCGTGGAGCTTTGATCGCGTCGCGCTCGACGGGGCGCGCGCGATTGTCGGCCCGCGCGTCGGCGACGAGCCGTTTCTGCGTGCGCCGCTCGCCGATGCGGCCGGGCCGGTCGTCGAGCTCGACGGCCTCGTGCGGTTCGTCGAGCGGCCGGTGCGGGCGTTCCTGCGCCAGCGGCTCGGCATCAGCGTCGCCGACTACGACTACGACGAGGACGTCGCCGACGCGCTGCCCGTCGAGCTCGACGGCCTCGGGGTGTGGGCGGTGGGGCAGCGGCTCGTAGACGGGCTGCTGAGCGGGGCGCCGCTCGACGCGTGCATCGAGGCCGAGGTCGCGCGCGGGACGCTGCCGCCGGGTGCCTTGAGCGGTGAGGTCATCAAGCGCGTGCGGCCCACCGTAGAAGAGATCGCCGGGGCGGCCGCGAGCCTGCTCGGCGACACCGGCGACCCCGGCTCGGTGGACGTCAACGTCCTGATCGGCGACGGGCGCTTTCTGCGCGGCACCGCGCCGGGCGTGCGCGGCGATCTGCTCAGCCTCGTGACGTACTCGCGCGTGAGCCCACGCCACCGCCTGGCCGCGTGGGTGCGGCTGCTCGCGCTGACCGCGTCGCACCCGCAGCGTCCGTTCGAGTCGGTGACGATAGGCCGCGCGCGGGCGGGTGCCGACCGCGACGCGCGGGTGACGGTGGCGCGGATCGGCGTGCTGGGCGGTGATGCGGAGGCGCGCCGCGAGCGCGCTGTGTCGAACCTGCGCACGCTGATCGACGTCTACGACCGCGGGATGTGCGAGGCGCTGCCGATCGCGTGCCTGAGCTCGGCGGCCTACGCGTACGCCGCGGCGCGCGGGGCGAACGCGGTGGCCGCGGCGCGCGCGGCGTGGGAGTCGAGCTGGAACTTCGACCGCGAGGACCGCGAGCCCGATCACCTGCTCGTGCTCGGCGGCGAGCGCTCGTTCGAGAGCCTGCTCCGCGCGCCGCCGCGCGACGACGAGCAGGGCGACGGGTGGAACCCGACCGAGACGACGCGCTTCGGGCGCTACGCGCGGCGCGTGTGGGACGACCTGCTGGCGTGCGAGGAGGTCGTGGACCGATGACCTCCGTCGCGCGCGGCTGCGATGCCCTGCCGGCCGACGGGGAGGTCGTCGAGTGGTGAGCGCCCGTATCGCCGCCCCCGCGCCGTTCGACGTCTGCGCCCCGCTGCCGACCGGCGCCACCGTGCTCGAAGCCAGCGCCGGCACCGGCAAGACGTTCACGATCGCGGCGCTCGCGGCGCGCTACGTCGCCGAGGGCACGCGGCTGGATCAGATCCTGCTCGTGACGTTCACGCGCATGGCGACCGGCGAGCTGCGCGATCGCGTGCGCGAGCGGCTCGTGCACACCGAGCAGGGCCTCGCGCGCCGCCTTGCCGGCGCACCGCCGTACGACAACGACGAGGTCGTGGCGCTGCTCGTCGCCGGCTCGGCCGACGAGATCCGCCGGCGCCACGCCCGCCTCGCCCGCGCGATCGCCCGCTTCGACGCAGCGACGATCGCGACGACGCATGGCTTCTGCCAGGAGGTGCTCGGCGGCCTGGGCATCGTCGGCGACGTCGAGAGCGACATGACGTTCGTCGAGGACCCCGCCGACCTCGTCGAGGAGGTCGTCGACGACCTGTTCGTGCGGCGCTTTCACCGCCAGGGCGAGCCGCAGTTCACGCGTGCCGAGGCGCTGCGGATCGCACGGATCGCCGTCGCCAACCCGGCGGCGCGCATCGAGCCCGAGGCCGCGCCGGAGCACAGCGTCGCCGCGATGCGCGTCCGGCTCGCGCACGCCGTGCGCGACGAGCTCGAACGCCGCAAGCGCCGCATGGCGCTCATCACCTACGACGACCTGCTCACCCGCCTGGACGACACGCTCAGCGGCCCGGGCGGCGAGGCGGCCGCCGCGCGGCTGCGGGAGCGCTACCGCGTCGTGCTCGTCGACGAGTTCCAGGACACCGACCCGGTGCAGTGGGACATCATGCGCCGCGCGTTCGGCGGCGGCGAGGTCGCGCTCATTCTCATCGGCGACCCGAAACAGGCGATCTACGCCTTCCGCGGCGCCGATGTGTACGCGTACCTGGCCGCCGCGGCGACCGCTGACGTGCAAGCGACGCTCGAGATCAACTGGCGCAGCG
>JAHWJM010000419.1 GCA_019348435.1 Actinomycetota bacterium | reverse complement strand
CGGGAGGCAGCCTCGCCACCGGCGCCCATCCCTCATTCCTTGATCGCTGCCGTACCGAAGCGCGCGCAGCACCGCACGCGACGGGTCCGACCGCCTACTCCGCGAGCTCCGGCGCGTCAACGGGATGGGCTGCACCGGGCCGCCGAGGCGCTCAGCGCGCCAGGCAGCACCCACGCAGCGCAAGCTGGCGATCCGGTTGTCTGCCCGAGGCGAGCTCGGGCTGTACGAGCCGCGTCATCCGCGCCCGCACGTCCCGATCGACCGAAAGCAGCACTTCAGCAGCGTACGTACGCCGTGAACCGCCGCCCCACCACCGCCCGCGCGAACCCCGGCGGCGGGAGCTGGATGCGCGCCGAGTCCTCGTCCTGGTCGAACGGGCCGTAGGCGGGATGCTTGAGAAAGCGCGTGCCGCCCGTCACGAGGATCGCCACACCGCGCGCCGGTGACGCGACCGTCCGCGCGAGCACGTCGTCGGCGCCGGCGTCCGCCAGCCAGCGTACGTCGGGGATGAGCTTGTGGTTGGGCACCGTGAGCGGCCCGCAGTCACGCGCGGCACGGACCTGTGGCGAGCCGATCAGGCCGGCGAGGTCGCGGCGCACGGACTCGCGCAGCGCGAGCTCGCGATCGATGTACGCCGGGCTGAAGTTCAGCGCCGTGTAGACGACGCCGACGAGCACGATCGCCAAGGCGCCCAGCGCCCACGGCCGCCGCGCGCGATGGCCGGCCGGCAGGCGCGTGAAGCCCGCCGCCGCGAACGCCGCGAAGAGCAGCAGCGCGACCGCCGCCACGACGAGGTAGCGGTTGATGACCGAGAAGCCGCGCAGCGAGACGAGCAGGAACGTCGCCAGTCCCCAGGCCAGCAGCGCGGCCGGCACGAGCAGGCGCTCGCGATCGCGATGGCGCACCATCCGCCAGGCCAGCACGAGCCCGCCGACGCCGAGCGCGAGCACCGGCGGCTTGACGAGCTCGGCGAGGAAGCGCAGCGTGACCCCCGGCAGCTCGTCGATCGTCTGACGGCGGCCGAGGAGGGCGGCCGACTCGGTCGTGTAGTTCAGCGAGTACAGCGGGTCGCCGGTGACGATCCAGTCGCTGAGCGCCCACACCACCGGCGCGATCGCGACGATCACCCCGGTTCGGATCCACGCGCCCGGCGGCCGGCCCCACACGATCCGCAGGGCGTAGAGCCCGGCCAGCAGCCAGGCCTCCGGGCGCAGCAGCCCTGCGAGCGTCAGCAGCACCCAGACGGCGCCGCCGCGGCGCGGGCGCGCGACCTCCAGCGCGGCGGCCCAGAACACGAACGCCAGGTACGGGATGTCGATGTAGCCGCGCGCGGCAAGAAACGGGAAGTCCAGGCGGCTCAGCAGCAGCAGCGCGGCGACGATACCGACGAGCAGGCCGAAGGCCTGCCGGCCGAGCTCGTACATCGCCGCGACGAGCGCGACGAACGAGAGCACGCAGATCGCGAGCAGCACGCGGTCGCCGCCGTCGCCGAGCGCGGCGATCGGGATGCTGATGGCGACCCACAGCGGATGTTGCGTCGGCGCGCGATAGGCGTCGAACGACGGCAGCACGCCGTCGAGGATCTCGCGGCCCCACAGCAGCGAGTACAGCGAGTCGTAGTTCGGATACGTCGGATAGGCGAAGAAGCCCGCGAACGCCGCCGCCGTCAGCGCAGCAAGCGCGATCGCCTCCGGCAGCCGGATCCCGCGCCTGGCGCCGGGGCTGTCGCCTCTGTACATCGCGCGCAGTCTGGCGGCTGACGCGCGACCCTGTCCGCCCGCTGTCGAAGCGAAAAAAAGGGCGGTCGCTTGCGCGACCGCCCCGATGGTTCAGAAAGCGCGCCCGCCTAGATCGGCTGGACGTTGACCGCCTTCGGACCCTTGTCGCCGGCCTCGGCGTCGTAGCTCACCTTCGAGCCCTCGGCGAGAGAGCGATAGCCCTCGCCAACGATGCCGGTGTGATGGACGAACAGGTCCTTCTGACCGTCGTCGGGGCTGATGAAGCCAAACCCCTTGTCGTCGCTGAACCACTTCACGGTGCCAGTAGGCATACCGATTCTCCTCGGACGTTGTGCTGCATACCCCGAGGATGCTGTTCAGGCAACGACACCGGGCGCTGGCACTTCTTCGCCGGATCCTTCTGGTTCCGGCCTTTCAAATCGGCAATGTAGCGGGTCACTACCCTGATGCGCCATGCCCGCGCCCAGAGAAGACCTACGCAACGTCGCGATCGTCGCCCACGTCGACCATGGCAAGACGACCCTCGTCGACGCGATGTTGTGGCAATCCGGGGCATTTCGCGTCGGCCAAGACGTCAACGACCGCGTCATGGACTCGATGGACCTCGAGCGTGAGAAGGGCATCACGATCCTCGCGAAGAACACGTCCGTGCGCCATACGCCGACCGGCGCCACGAGCGACGTGAAGCTCAACATCGTCGACACGCCCGGCCACGCCGACTTCGGCGGCGAGGTCGAGCGCGGGCTGTTCATGGTCGACGGAATCCTGCTGCTCGTCGACGCCAGCGAGGGCCCGCTGCCGCAGACGCGCTTCGTCCTGCGCAAGGCGCTCGAGGCGCGCCTGCCGGTGATCCTCGTCGTCAACAAGGTCGATCGCCCCGACGCGCGCATCGACGAGGTCGTCGACGAGGTCTACGAGCTGTTCCTCGACCTCGACGCCGACGAGGAGCAGATCGAGTTTCCG
>JAHWJM010000418.1 GCA_019348435.1 Actinomycetota bacterium | reverse complement strand
CGAGCTGGGCGAGAAAAGCCAGCGCCAGCAGCCGGCGCGACGTCAGCGGCAGACTGCCGAGCCGGTCGAGGCTGCCGCCCCTCGCCCAGCCGACCGCGAGGGCGACCAGCAGCGCGACGACGACGAGGGCCATCCCGCTAGTCTGCGCGCTCCGCCCTGGTCCGCGCCGGACGCCGGCCGCGCCGCGATTCGGAGGCCCTGCGTGTTCGACACCGTCCTCGTGGCGGGCCGCGGCGTGCTGTCCGGTCGGGTGGTGCGGGCCTGCCAGCGGCTCGGTGCCCGGGCGGTCACCGTCCACTCGGCCGCGGACGCCGCCGCACCCCACGCCCGGCAGGCCGACGAGTCGCTGCTGCTCGGCGGTCCGACGGGGACGTGGCTGCGCGGCGACGGCTTTCGTAGCGCTCGGGCGCTCGTGCGCGAGACCATCGGCGCGGCGCCGGCTGCGGGTTGGCGCGACGAACTGCGCGGCGCCGGGCGATCAGGCGCTCGCTCCGCGGATCGCGTGTCCCGTGACGTCGGGGCTACCAGACGAGCGTGACGTCGTACGGTCGCAGCGCGTCGTCGCGCGAGACGAGCGCGGCGCCCTCGAGCGTCGCCTGCGCGACGAGCATGCGGTCAAACGGATCGCGGTGGTGGGCCGGTAGGTGCTCGACGGCGGCGGCGTGGTCGACGCTCATCGCGAGCGGCCGGACGCCGGCCCCGAGCAGCAGCGCGAGGTACTCCTCGGGCACCTCGAGCTTGCCCAGCGCGCGCTTGAGGGCGACCTCCCAGACGACGGCGGCGCTCAGCAGGACGACGTTGGTGTCGTCGGTGAGCTGACGCGCGGCGTCCTCGCCCAGCCGCCGATCGCCGCCGAGAAACCACAGCGCGGCGTGCGTGTCGAGCAGCAGCTTCAACGGGCGCCGAACGCGTCGGCGATGTCGTCGGGCAGCTCGTCGAAATCGTCGGCGAGGATGACGCGGCCGCGCAGCGCGCCGTGGACGGCGGCGAGCGAGTTCGTGGGGGCGACCGGCACGAGCCGCGCGACCGGCTTGCCGCGGCGCGCGATGACGATCTCCTCGCCGGCCTCGGCGCGCTCGACGAGCTGGGAGAGCTTCGTCTTGGCCTCGTGCATCCCGACCTGGGCCACGTCCCGACGCTAGCAGCTTCTAGCTAGGTTAGCTAGCCGCTGGGCGCCTGGCGTTGCGCGGCGCAACGCGGTCGGCGACGCACGTCGGCTCATCCCGCGCACGACTGGTCGACCTGGCCGCTCGTCCTCCCGCCGCACACACAGGTCCCGTCACGTGCCGACCGGGCACGCGTGGCGCGGTCCACCTCTGCATGCCCGGAACCCCGAAGGAGACAGCGATGTCACAAGAGACGGCCAGCTGGCTGAACACGATGACCCTGATCGGCTTCACCGACCGCCGCGGCCGCGCCTGGCACTACCGCGCCGAACGGCAGGGCGGCGAACCCAACCACTACCCGGGCGCGATCCCCGTCGAGGACGTCCGCCGGCGGCTGTTCGCCTGGACGGTGCTCGAGGGCGACGTCAGCTCGACGGCGATGCTGCTGTGCAACGACGGCGTCGGCACGCTGACGGTGAGCGATCCCGACCGCAAGGCGATGCTGCGCCCGCCCGGCGGCCTGGGCGACGAGGACCCGGGCGCGATCCTCGGCATCTTCAAGTCCGGCTACACGCCGCACGACTACGGCCAGTGGCTGCTCGAGCAGGTCGCCGAGATCCTCGACGACGAGCTGGCGATCGGCTCGGCCGGCCTGCTGCGCGGCGGCGCGCTGGCCTGGGTCTCGATCGAGGTGCCCGAGACGATCACGACGCCCGAGGGCGTCGCGTTTCGGCCGCACCTGCTGGCGACGACGAGCTTCGACGGGTCGATCGCGACGACGTACGGGCGCAAGGTGCAGCTCGTCGTCTGCGACAACACGCACGCCGTCGCGATGCGCGAGTCAGGCCAGCAGATCAAGGTGCGCCACTCGCGCCACTCGCGGCTGAAGCTGGCCGACGCCCGCCAGGCACTGGCGCTCGTGCACACGATCGCCGACGACTTCGCCGCCGAGGTCGCGCAGCTGACCTCGGTCGCGGTCAGCGACGGCGACTGGGCGCGCTTTCTCGACGAGCTGGCCCCGCTGCCATTCGAGGAGGGGCGCGCGCGCACGCTGGCGCAGGCAAAGCGCGAGGCCCTGCAGCGCCTGTGGGATCACGACACGCGCGTCGCGCCCTGGCGCGGCACCGCGTTCGGGGCGATGCAGGCCGTCAACACGTTCGCCCATCACGAGGCGAGCGTGCGCGGCATGGCGCGCAGCGAGCGCAACATGCTGCGCGCCGTGACCGGCGAGGTCGACGCGCTCGATCGGCGGACCGTCGAGGCGATCCTCGCGATCGCCGCCTGACGCGCTGCTGGTCGACCTCGTTGATGACGGCGCGCAGACCGCGCGCCGTCCTCGCCTCGCGGCACGACGTCGCGGCTGCGGTCGACGCGATCGATGCGGCGTGAGCTGCGACAATGACTAGCGAATGGAGGAGCACGTGAGGGTGACTCTGAGCGAGCCGGGGGTGGCCGGCGAGTACCTGCTCGATGAGCGGCTTGAGGACGGTCGCCTCGTCCTGCGTCCCGATACATCGGCTAACGCGATCGAGCGGCGGCTGGGCGTCCGGGGGGCCAGCGAGGCGGAGTTCGAGCGCCACTTCGGCGAGCTCCCCGCCGACGAC
>JAHWJM010000417.1 GCA_019348435.1 Actinomycetota bacterium | reverse complement strand
GACGCCGTTCCGGTGACGGCGTCGATGCGGTACAGCCGGCCCGTGCTGCCCAAGCCGTAAAGCTGGTTGTTCGCCGGGCGGTAGTCGATGCCGAGGATCAACTCCCGCCGCTGGAGTCCGCGCTTCACGGTAGTCTTGGCCAAGACGGTGTCGGGGTCGTTGCTGTCGACGGTGAACAGCTCGTTCTTCGTACCCAGCGCGACGACGATACTGAACAGCCGGCGGTCCTCGAGCGTCTCGACGGCGGCGTGTGACGGCTTACCAGGCATGGGAAGGTTTCTCCAGTTTCCTCGCGACGGCGCCGAGACGCCCGCCACGGCCGGCTGCTCGTCGCGGCGGAGTGGGCGTTCACCGTCCTGTTCACCGTGGAATACGTCCTGCGCCTGCTCTGCGTGCGCCGGCCCGCCCGATACGCCCTGAGCTTCTACGGCGTCGTCGACCTCCTGGCGATCCTCCCGACGTACGCCGCCCTCTTCCTGCCGGGCGCGCAGGAGCTGATCGTCATCCGCGCGCTGCGGCTGCTGCGCGTCCGCCTGCGCGGCTGACAGCCGGCGGATGAGCGCGCGTGCGTGTTCCTCGGCGAGAGGATCCAGCGCGACCAGCCTGCGCGTGTACGCGATCGCGGTCGGCAGCTCACCCAGCCTCTCCGCATCGGCGGCGAGGCACTCGATCGCGTGTGCGAGCTCTTCGCGGTGGGCGTCCCGCGCGTCGTACACCCAGTCATGCTCGAACCCCGGAAGCAACTCCCCCTGCGCCAGCGCCAGCGCCTGCTCGAGCCGCCCCTCGGCGACGGCCGAGGCGAACGCGCGGACGTCGACGCAGACCTGCTCGAGGGGCCACAGCCCGACCTCGTCGCGAGTGGCGCACAGATAGCGACCGACGTCTGGACCGAGCGCGCGGCGCAGATCGAGCAGGGCACTGCGAAGGCTGCGGCGAGCGCTCTCGTCGAGGACGTCGGGCCACAGCCGCGCGGCAACGCGCGAACGTGGCTGCATGCCCGGATGAAGCGCGAGCCAGGCCAGCAGCGATCCACAGCGCCCCCCCGGCGCCGGCAGCGCCTTGCCGTCGACCTCCAATGCCAGCCCTCCGAGCAGTCGCAAGCTCAGCATGCGCCGCCAGCGTATCCCCTGCCCTGGCGCGGCGACAGGGTCTTTTGACGCTGCATTGACGCTTTCGGAACGCGGCTGCGACCAGCCTGCTCCCGACGATCACGACGACCGACAGACGAGGAGACAGGACGATGCTGCTCAGATCAGCTACCAGGATTCCGGGGCGCGCCGGAACAGCCGCGTCGGCTGTGGCGCTGGCCGCCATATTGGCCTCCCCGATCGCCGTGGGCACCGCGAGCGGTGATCCCGCGAGCGTCCAGCGCAGCCCGATGCGCTGGCACATGCAGTCGACCAACGCCCACATGTCGCTGGTCGGCGACGGCGCGCGCGCGAAGCTGACGCGAACGTCGAACGGGATCTCGTACGCGATCGACACGCACAGCTTGCGCGCCGGTCATGCCTACACCGTGTGGGTCCTGGTGATCAACAACCCCGCGGCCTGCGTCGCCAGCCCGTGCGCGCCGACGGACATCCTGAAGAACCCGGAGACCGACTCACAGGTGCTCTACGGCACCGGCCACGTGGTCGGGTCCAGCGGACAAGCGGGATTCGGAGGACACATCGCACGGGGGCCACTACCGCAGGGCTGGCTGCCAGGCGGGGGGCTCAAGGACCCGCTCGGCGCCGAGATCCACTTGGTGCTCAACGACCATGGCCCGAAGCTGGCGGAGTTCATGCCGGGCATGATCCGTACCTATCGCGCCGGGTGCACGGACGCGAGCCTGCCAGGGCTCTTCCCCCCGTCGGCCATCGCTGACGGCGAGCCCGGGCCCAATACCTGCCGCCTGTGGCAGGTGGCGGTGTTTCAGTAATCCGATCAGTGAAGCGGGACGTCCACCGGATACCGGCGGACGTCCCGCAACCCGCCCGTGCGCGAACTGTGCAAGAAACCAGGAGCAGCAGATGAAGCGCTTCACGTTCACCGTCACCCACAGCAACCTGCAAACCCGAAAGGCGCTTCGCGCAACGGGTCGTGCCCGTAACTGCGCGAGACCCCTTCCAGGCGCGCCCGACGCCGCTGCAATCAGCCTTCGTCCGCTGATCGGACGAGACCAAGAGAAGGAGACCACCATGCCGACGACACAGTTCGACGCCGACAGCTACAAGGAGACGACGCGCCGGCAGTGGCAGGAGGCCGCCGAGGCGTGGCACCGCTGGGGCCCGGTGCTCGAGGACTGGCTCGGCGCGGCGACCGAGGCGATGCTCGACATGGCGGACGTGGGCCCCGGCGACCGCGTGCTGGACGTCGCCGCCGGCGCAGGCGGCCAGACGCTCGCGGCGGCGCGGCGGGTGGGCGAGAACGGGTCGGTCCTCGCGACCGACATCTCGTCGAACCTGCTCGAGCTCGCCGAGCTCGAGGCGCGCAGGGCAGGGCTGAGCAACGTGACCACGCGCGTGCTGGACGGAGAGCAGCTCGACGTCGACGAGAACAGCTTCGATGCCGTCATCTCGCGCGTCGGGTTCATCTACTTCCCCAATCAGCAGGACGCGCTGCGCGGGATGCACCGGGCGCTCAAGCCGGGCGGCAGGCTCGCCGGGATCGTCTACTCCACCCCGCAGAACAACGAGTTCTTCTCGATCCCCGTCGGCGTGATCCGGCGCCGGGCGCA
>JAHWJM010000416.1 GCA_019348435.1 Actinomycetota bacterium | reverse complement strand
GAGGGACGACCCGACGTCGCCGCCGTCCAAGGCGTGATCGTGAACCGGCACACCGGACTTCCCGAACGGAGCCAGGGGGTCGAGATCCGGCCGGCTCACCTGCTCGGCCGGGCGCTCGGTGGTCGCCGGCTGCTGCGATGCGGCGTGGTGCGCTCGCTCATGAGACGGTCGGCCACGCTCGCCGACCACGTCGAGCGTGTCCCCCGTGGCCCGGTGGAGGTGGAGAGCCTCGCCGCCACCGCCGTGTTGATACGCCGGTCGGCGTTCGAGGAGGTCGGAGGCTTCGATCCGTCGTTCTTCCTCTACGGCGAAGACCTCGACCTCTGCCACCGCGCGCGGACGGCGGGTTACGAGGTGTGGTTCGTGGCCACGCCGCCGATTGTCCACCTCGGCGGCGCGACGCGGACGGCCGCCGGCATGCTGCTGTCGGTCGAGGCGGGCGCCCTCACCGGCTACCTGGCCCAGCGCGTGCTCGGCCAGTACGAGTTCGCGCTCGTCGATCCCGACGCGACAGCGCGGCTGCTGTTCGTCGCGCCGAACATCGGGCTGGCGGCGCGGCGCCTCGACGCCGATCCGGAGCAGCTGCTGACCTGGATCGCCTTCCACGAGGTGACCCACGCCGTCCAGTTCGCGGGGGTTCCGTGGCTGCGGCCCTACCTCGCCGGGCTCCTGCGCGAGCTGCTCGCCTCGCTGGACGTGAAGGTCGACCCGCGCGCGGTGCTGAAGCTGCCGTCGCTCGACGATGCGAAGGGGCTTCTCGAGGCGGTCCGCAAAGAGGGCCTCGTCGGTGCGCTGGCCTCCGGCGGCCGCCGGGAGCTGCTCGACCGCGTCCAGGGCGTCATGGGCGTCGTCGAGGGACACGCCGAGCACGTCATGGACGTCGTCGGCGCCGCGGCGCTGCCCTCGCTCGACGAGCTACGGCGCGCGCTTGACCTGCGCCGTCGCGAGCGCTCGCCGCTGCTTGCCCTGCTCGAGCGCCTCATCGGCCTAGACGCCAAGCTGCGCCAGTACGAGGACGGCAAGCGCTTCTGCGACGCGGTGGCGACGACGGCCGGCGCGGCCGCTCTGCACCGCGTGTTCGACGGACCCGAGCAGCTGCCGACGGTCGCCGAGCTGCAGGACCCGGCGGCGTGGATGCGCCGCACGGGGGCACCGGCCGCGGCGTAGCCGCGCGCGTCGGGGAGTCCTTCTCGCTACGCCGGCGCCGCACGAGCGCGGTTCGTGCGGCTCACGTGCGCCAGGCTGGTGCGCGGGGCAAACGCACGTTCGTGTCTGTGCTACCCTTCTCGAACACAACCTTAGAAGTAATATCCTTAGTTCGAGTCCAGGAGGCAGGCATGGCCGACACCACGACCAAGACGCGAAGCCAGACGACCCGCGAGACCGCTGCCGTGAAGGCCGCCGCCACGCGCAAGAAGAACGCGACGAAGCGCTCGACGGCCGCCAGGAAGGCCGCCGGCACGCGTGCCGCCGACCGCGGCGCCGCCGCGCGCAGCACAACCGCCCGCAAGGCGAAGGCCTCCGCCGGCCGCGGCCGGACGAACGTGGCGCAGACCGCCGCCGGCGCGACGGACGAGATCCGGACCCCGCTCTCCCGGGCGAGCGACATCGCCGAGAAGGTCGTCCTCGTGCCCGTCGGCGCGGCGCTCGTCGCGCGCGACGAGGTCGTCGCGACGTTCGAGGACCTGCGCTCCTCCTACGCCAGCCGCACGAAGGCCAAGCAGGAGCTCAACCGCTTCGAGCGCCGGGGGTCGAGCGCCGTCAAGGCCATCGAGCGCGACGCCAAGAAGACGCGCACCCGCGTCGAGCGCGAGCTGCGCCAGCGTCGCAGCCGCGTGGAGAAGGAGCTGCGGCGCGTCGACCAGGAGCTCAAGGGCGTCACCGATCCCCTCAAGAAGAACGTCGAGCTCGCCGGCGTCCGGATCGAGAACGCGTACGTCACCGGCCGCACCGCCGCGACGAAGACCTCCACCTCGGTCCAGGAGCGCATCGCCGCGCGCATCTAGACTTCCCCCACAGATCGCAGCACCGGCAGGGGTTTGCTCCCCTCCCCCTGCCCTCCCCCAGCTGACGCCGTGCCCACCGGGCGCGGCGTCGGCGGTTAAGCCCCGGCCCGAAGCCGAGCGGGACGGTTTCCTAGACTGGTTGGCATGGCAACCCAAGACGAGATCCGCACAGCGCTCGAGCGCGTCATCGACCCCGAGCTGGGCCGCTCGATCGTCGAGCTCGGGATGGTGCGCGCGATCGACATCGCCGAGAGCGGCGACGTCCACGTCACGGTCTCGCTGACGACCGCCGGCTGCCCGATCCGCAACAGCTTCACCGAAGCGGTGAGCCGCGAGGTCGGAGCGCTCGCCGGCGTCGGCACGGTGACCGTCGGGTTCGACGTCCTGTCGGATACCGAGAAGGCGGCACTGCAGAAGACCCTCGGCCGCGGCTCGCTGCCCGCCGGCGCGCTGGCGCAGGTCGGCAACGTGCTGTGCATCGGCTCGGGCAAGGGCGGCGTCGGCAAGTCGACGCTGACCTCCAACCTCGCCGCGGCGCTGACGCTCGACGGCAAGTCCGTCGGCATCCTCGACGCCGACGTCTGGGGGTACTCGATCCCGCGCATGTTCGGCCTCGGCAGCGACCGCCCGCCGGTCTCGCCCGAGCGCAAGATCCTCCCGATGCAGGCCCACGGCGTGAAGGTCATGTCGATCGGCTTCTTCGTCGAGGAGGACGA
>JAHWJM010000415.1 GCA_019348435.1 Actinomycetota bacterium | reverse complement strand
AGGACGTCGCTGGCATGTTCGCCGCCATGCGCGACGCCGGTGAGGTCCCCGAGGGCGCGCGTGCCGCCGCCGTGCGCGGCAACGCCTACTGCCTGCCGTTCGCCGACGAGAGCTTCGACCGCATCGTCGCGGCGGAGGTGCTCGAGCACCTGCCGGAGGACGAACGAGCGATGTCCGAGCTCGCCCGCGTCCTCAAGCCGGGCGGCACGATCGCGGTGACCGTGCCGCGCTACGGCCCGGAGAAGGTCTGCTGGGCGCTGTCCAGCGCCTACCACGAGGTCGAGGGCGGCCACGTGCGCATCTACCGCGGCGCCGAGCTGCGTCGGCGGCTGTCGGCCGTAGGTCTCGAGCCGGTCGACCGGCACCACACCCACGCCCTGCACGCGCCGTACTGGTGGCTGAAGTGTGCGGTCGGCGTGGACAACGAGGATGCATTTCTCGCACGCCAGTACCACCGGCTGCTGGTCTGGGACATCATGCGCCGGCCCTGGTTGACGCGGACCGCGGAGCGCCTGCTCGACCCGGTCATCGGCAAGAGTCTGGTCGTGTACCTCACCAAGCCCGAGGCAGCGCGTGCCGCTGCCTGAGATCATCGGCGTCATCACGGCGGCCGAGGTTGCCGCCACAGCGGCTGCGATCGCCGAGGTCCAGCACGACGACGGCGCAATCCCGTGGTTTCCGGGCGGACACACCGACCCCTGGGACCACGTCGAATGCGCGATGGCGCTCGACGTCGGAGGCTTGCACGACGCCGCCGATCGCGCGCACCAACGCCAGGTACTCGCCCTTGGGGTCGACGATCTCGACCTGGCGGCCGAAGACGCGCTGGCGCAACAGCATGCACTTCGTCAACGCCGACTTGGCGAAGCCGACGTGTCCGAAGACGATCGTGTTGGCGTTCGTCAGCGTCCCGTCGCCGTACAGGACCCAGGGGTCATAGACAAACGAGCCGCCGTAGGCGTCGCGCCCGATGAACACGCCCTGTGATCCCAGGCCGGCCTCCGTGACGGCCGGGTAGGCGGCCTGCACGTGCGCCGTCGATGCCTGATGTCCGGGCCTCTCCCCCACCCTGCGCAACCGCAGTACCGAAAACCCGGGCAGCTGCGAGCGCTCGCGTTCGCGTTCGCGCCGGCGCTGCTCGCCGCGCTCGTCGAGCGTCAGCGCGCCGCCGGGCTGCTCGAGCTGGTCCGCGGCGTCGCCGCGTGCGTCGCCGGCGAGCCGCTCCCCGACGCGCCGGTGGCGACGATCGGCGCCTCGGGGGCGGTCGCGGCCGTGCTCGGCGGCTACATCCTGCTCTATCCGCGTGCGCGGGTCATCACGCTGATCTTCATCGTCTTCTTCTTCACGATCATCGAGCTGCCGGCGATGCTGATCCTCGGCTTCTGGTTTCTGCAGCAGGTCGCCTTCGGCTACTTCGACCTCGCCAGCCCGGCGGGCGAGGGCGGCGGCGTCGCCTACTTCGCGCACATCGGCGGCTTCGTCTTCGGCCTTCTCGCGATCAAGCTGTTCGCCAGTCGCCAGAAGGACTACACGCCCCCGCCGAAGTATCCGGTGTACTAGCCGCCGCCCGCCGCGCAGGCCCCGTCGGCGAGCGCGAAGCGATCCGTTACGTTCCCATGCGTCCCCGTCGTGGCGGGTTTCAGGAGTTTGCGAGCCGCGCCGCAGCGACCACGACCTGCCCGAAGGCGATCTGCCCATCGTTCGGCGGCAGCGTCTGCGGCACGAGGACGCGCAGCCCCGCCGCCTGCAGCGCGTCCAGGGTCAGCTCGAGCAGCAGGCGATTCTGAAACACACCGCCGGAGAGGACGGCAAGCTGCAGGCCCTGCCGCTCGGCGATGGTCACCAGCACCTCTGCGGTGGCGCGCGCCAGCCCGGCGTGAAAGCGGCCCGAGATCGTCGGCACGGGTACGCCGGCCGTGATGTCGTCGAGCACGGCCCGGATCATCGGGCGGGGATCGAGGGCGACCGTCTGCCCGCGGTGCTCGAACTCCAGCGGGTACGGATCGGCGGCGGCGCGGTCGGCGAGCGCCTCGAACTCGACCGCCGCCTGACCCTCGTAGGTGACCTCGAGGCGAACCCCGCACAGCGCCGCGACCGCATCGAAGAGACGGCCCATGCTTGACGTGAACGGTGAGCCGGTGCCCTGCAGCGACATCCGCGCCACCATGTTCCAGCGCTGCTGGGCGATGTCCTCGAACGCGGGCGGGGGCGGAACCTGCATGTCCGTCAGCCAGGCGCACGCCATCCGCCAGGGCTCCGTGATCGCCCGCTCGCCGCCCGGCAGGCGGATCGGCCGCAGGCGCCCGGAGCGGCCGGCCTCGCCGAGCCCGCCGACGAGGATCTCGCCTCCCCAGATCGTGCCGTCCGTGCCGTAGCCCGTCCCGTCGAAGATCGCGGCCACGGCCGGGCCGGTCTCGCCGTGCTCGGCGAGCGTCGCGGCGAGGTGGGCGTGGTGGTGCTGGACGGAGAGCAGCTTGACGTCCTCGCGGCCGAGCGCGTAGCGCGTCGAGAGGTAGTCGGGGTGCAGGTCGTGGACGACGATCCCGGGGCGCACCTCGAAGAGCGCCTCGAAGTGCGCGATGCCGGTCTGCAGCGACTGCAGCGTCTCGTAGTTCTTCAGGTCGCCGATGTGGTGGATACCGAGAAGAGATGGACCTGTTCTTCGGCACTTACGCCGGGACGCCCGCAAAGGGCGTGCGCGGGTGAGAAACGGGTCGGAACCAGCGTGTCTACTAGGAG
>JAHWJM010000414.1 GCA_019348435.1 Actinomycetota bacterium | reverse complement strand
CCCCGGCACATCGAGGATTGCTTCGCAGTTCGCCACCCCCTCGGGGCTTTCGAGTTTCACTCCCAGCAGCAACTCGCCGTCCGGGTTCAGCGGCCAGGGGTCGCAGCGTCGCAGGTATTCCTCCGTGGACATCCCCCAGACCGCCGCCGCCGTCGGCTCGGAGCCGCGCCCGCGCGTGCCCACGCCGAGCAATGGCTTGCCGTCGGCACTCTTGCCCGGCGCGACGCTCGCCGGTACGGCGCCGTAGCTCAGCGCCGCCGGCGCCGATCGCGTGCCGCGAGGACGATCGCCGCAGCGGCTGCTGCGAACGCGACCAGACGCGGCGCGAGCGCCGCCGCGCGGGCGACGAGCGACGGCGGCGGCGTCGCGGCGCGCGTGGTGGGGGCGCTGGGCGCGGTAGGCGCGCCGGGTGCGACGGCTGGGACCTCTGCCGGTTGTGGTTCGCTCGGCAGCGGGCCTGGCGCGACCTTGAGTCGCGCGCGCTCGCTCTGACCCCGGAGGCGCTTGCCCGGCCATTCGCTGCGATAGCCGGCGAGGGCGATCACGGCCGGAACGAGCACGGTACGCACGAGGAACGCGTCGATCAGCAGGCCGGCGGCCATGACGAAGGCCAGCTGCCGGAAAGCCAGCAGCGGTACGAGGGCGAGCGCCGCGAAGGAGAACGCGAGGACGATCCCGGCAGCAGAGATCGCCCGTGCCGCGCCGGTGCCGGCGATGACGATCGCCTCCCGCAGCGGGCGTCGCTGAGCCTCATCCCAGATGCGCCCGACGAGCAGGATGTTGTAGTCCGAACCGAGCGCGACGAGCAGGACGCCGGCGGTGATCGGGACGTAGTACGCGATGTCCTCGCCGCTGAGGAGCAGCTCGAACAGCCCGACGCCGAGGCCGATCGCCGCAATCGGAGACAGCGCGGCAGCGGCGACGAGGTACAACGGTGCCACGAGCCCGCGCAGGAAGACGACGAGCACGAGCAGGACCGCGAGCAGCACCGCCGGCACCACGCGCCGCAGATCGAGGACCGTGTTGGTGATCGTCTCCTCGGAGAGCGCCGTGTCGCCCGCAAAGCTCGCCTGCGCCTGCGGCAGGCCCGCCTGCGCCAGCAGCGTGTCGATGCGGTTGCGCAAGATCTCCAGCCGCGAGATCGCGACGCTGCCGAGAGGGTCGGCGGTCAATGCGATCGCGTACCGGGCGGCGTTGCCGTTCTGCGCGAGCAGCGCGCCAAGCTCTTGCCTGGTCGGGTTGATGCGGGGTCCGAGCACCTCGGCGACGCCCGGCTGATCTGCCAGCAGCTGCTGCAGGCGCCCGAGCTCCTGTCGCTGCTGCGTCACGCCGCGCTGCTCGACGAGAAGCACCGTCGGCGACAGGATGCCCGGCGCGAATCCCGTCGCCGCCTGCGCGTATGCGCGCCGCGGTTCGCTGTCGTCCGGCAGGCCGCGGATCAGCGGGTTGCCGAGGTCCAGTGAGACGATCGGCACCGCCATCGCGATCAGCGCGAGGAGCGAGACGCCGATCGCGACGCGGGGCTTGGCCACCGCCCAGCGCACGAGCCTGGCCATGACTCCGTCGGTCGTGTCGATGCTGCGGGGAGCGGCGGGCGGTCGGTGCGGCCAGAACAGCCGCCGCCCGAGCAGCGCGATCGACGCCGGGATGAACGTGATCGCCACGGCCATCCCGATCAGCACGGCGAGCGCGAGTCCGGGCCCGAAGGCCTGCAGGAAGCCGAGATCCGCCACGATGAGCGCCCCGCAGGCCGCCGCCACGGCCAGGCCGCAGGTCAGGATGATCGGCGTCAGCTCGGCCGTCGTCGCACGCGCCGCAGCCTCGGGCTGCTCGCCGCTGTCCACGCGGCGGCGAAAGCGCGACAGGAAGAACAGCGAGTAGTCCGTGACGATGCCGAACAGCAGAGCGACGATGACCGGCTGGACCTCGCTCGGCACCGACACCCCCAGCGCCGCTCCGATCGTCGCCACCAGGCGGACGCACACGAGGTAGGCGATGGCGACGGCGACCAGGTTGACGAGCGGGGCGGGCAGCGCACGGAAGTACAGCCCCACCGCGACGAGCACGAAGAGGAGCGTCGCGCCCTCGAAGAGCGGCAGATGCTCTCCGATGACCTCCGCCTGCGCGGCGCGCGCGGGGATCGCCCCGGTGACGCCGACGAAGGCGTCGTCGTCGACGATCCACGAGTCGCGCAGGTGCAGCCGCCTGCGCAGGATCTCCAGCGAGTACCCGGGCCGGCGCGAGTGCTCGCGCAGGACTGCGTCGTCGAGCTGGGCCAGCTCCAGCGCCCCGCTGAGCCAGCGGCCGAGCTCGGCGGCGACCGGCGCGTGAGCATGGTCGAGATCGCCGCCGCCGGCCTCTGTCACTCGGACCTGTCGACGATCAACGGGTCGCGCCCGCGCCCGCTCTCCAGCATGCGCACGATCGTCCCCGCCACCTGGATGTAGGTGTAGCTGACGTTGTCACGGTCGTTGCTCTCGATGATGCCGTTGGCCGGGTCGGCGGTCAGCCGCAGCACGTAGCGCCCGTCGCCACTCACCCCGAAGTCGACGTAGTTCCCCGGCCGGTCCCACTCGTAGTAGTCACCCCACCCGGGCTTGAGCCCGAAGCCTCGCTTCTTGTCGATCGGGTAGAACCGCGTCCAGTCACGCAGCAGCTCGTCGCGGTGCGCGAAGCCCTTCCGGTGCGGAGTTCCGACCAGCTCGAGCACCCCGCGCTGCGGGTCGGTGACCCGCAGCAGCTCGAG
>JAHWJM010000413.1 GCA_019348435.1 Actinomycetota bacterium | reverse complement strand
GCTCGAGTCCCGGCTTGAACTGGTTCTGGTGGATCGTGCCGACGAGCTTCTCGAGCTCGGCGTGGGCCGGCATGACGATCGCCGCCGCCGGCACCTCGTAGATGTCGCGCACCTTCAGGCCGATGATGCGGTCCTCGACGTGGTCGACGATGCCGACTCCGTGGCGGGCGCCGATCTCGCCGACGCGCTCGAGCAGCTCGACGAGGCCCAGCTGCTCGCCGTCGAGCGCCACCGGCACGCCGCGCTCGAACGAGATCTCGACGACCTGCGACTCGTCCGGCGCGCGCTCGGGCGGCGTCACGAGCTGGAAGACGTCGTCGTCGGGCGCGTGCGCGAGGTCCTCGATCCAGCGCCCCTCGGAGGAGCGCCCCCAGAGGTTGTCGTCGATCGAGTACGGCGCGACCTCGGTGCCGCCCTTGACGGGGATCCCGTGCTTGCGCGCGTACTCGATCTCCTCGTCGCGGCCCATCTGCCAGCCGCGGACCGGCGCGATGACCTTCAGCTCGGGGGCGAGCGTCGCGATCGTCGCCTCGATGCGGACCTGGTCGTTGCCCTTGCCCGTGCAGCCGTGGGCGATCGTGTCGCAGCCGGTCCGGCGCGCGTAGTCGACGGCGAGCTTGGCGATCAGCGGGCGCCCGAGCGCGGTGAACAGCGGATAGCCGCCGCCGTACAGCGCGTTGGCCTTGATCGCCGGCAGGACGAAGTCGCGCGCGAACTCCTCGCGCGCGTCGACGGTGAAGCACTCGACCGCGCCGATCCGCCGCGCCTTGCCCTCGATGACCTCATAGTCCTCGCCGGGCTGGCCGAGGTTGACCGTCAGCGTCAGGACCTCGGCCTCGTACTCGTCGGCGATCCACTTGAGCATGACGCTCGTGTCCAGGCCGCCGGAGTACAGCAGCAGGACGCGGCCGACCTCGCCGCGCTCGGCGAGATAGGAGGCGGTGCGGGTGTGCGGGGTCTGCTCGGTCGTCTCGGCCATGAAGCGTGCAAGCCTACGGGCCGCGGCGTCTGCGCGGCCGCAAGCCGCAAGCCGCGACGAAGAAAAAGGCGAACGTCGGCGCAGATCGGCTACGGTCCGATGACCTGTCGCGGCACCGGGAGCAGCGCGCCAGGCTCAACGAGAGCGGGGGAAGAGATGAAGACCGACGCCCGTCGGGACGGACGCCACCAGCATCGCGGGCTGCAGTTGTCGCCTTTCGCAAGGTTCGCCCGCCTCGAGCGTTACATCAGGAACAACAGCATCACGCGGGCAGCGACTCGCGCGCCGTCGCACGGCAGCGACGTCACCGGCAGATCGTCGGCATCGGCAAAAACGGACTGGGGAGGAAGCATGCGGAAGCATCGATATTCAAGGGCGGGAACGCTCGCTCTGGCAACGCTCGGCGTCTTTGCGGCGGTCGTGCCGACGGCGAGCGCCGACACGGCGCTGCCGGTCTGGACGTGCCGCGCCAGCGCGGGGTATCTCGAGGTGGAGCCCCTGCTGGACAACCAGCGCGTCGAGCCCGTCCTGGCGAACGGCTTCCCCATCCGAGGGGCTTCAGACTCCGATCAGTGCGCGAGCTCGACCGCCGGCGTTGACGAAGTCTCCGTCCCGGGCGGGGCCGGTTCGGATCCGCTGCTCACGGCGAACGCGGCCTTTGCCAGAACCGCGATCGACCCGCAGCTCGGGCCCGCCCGCGAGCAGGACGTGTCGGCGGCAGGCGGCGTCACCGACGCGACCATCACACTCGGGGACCTGGTCATCAGGGCAACGGTCCTGCGTGCCGACGCCGCGGGGACCTGCAATGGCCAGACGCCCACGCTGAGCGGGTCGAGCACTGTCGCGTCGCTGCAGATCGGCGCCACGACGATCCCGATCCTCAACCCCAGCGAACCGCAGGTGATCCCTCTCCTGGGTCTCGCGACGATCTATCTCAACCGCCAGGTCCGCGAGGGTGACGCGTCAGCCGGCGAAGAAGCGCTGACGCAGCGGGCGATCCAGATCGAGCTGCTCCCGACGGCGGGCAACCCCGCGGCGAACATCGTCCTCGGTGAGGCCAAGGTGGACCGCACGGGCGCAGTCTGCGCACCCGCGCCACCGCCGCCGACCTGTCCCGCCGGCTACGAGGCGCAGCCGGGCGGACCGCCGCTGGTCTGCCTGAAGACCGAGACGAACACCGTGACCGTGACCCAGCCCGTGCCGACCCCGTGCGGGCAGGGCACGACGGCCAACGCGGAGGGGGTCTGCGTCGTCAACCCCGTCGTCTGTCCGCGTGGGACGATCCGCGACCCGGCCTCGAACACCTGCGTCCTCGTGCGCGAACGGCCGTGCCCGCAGGGGGCGACGGCCGATCCGGCGACCCGCGTCTGCGTCGTACGGGTCGTGCAGAACACGAGCAGCGGGGAGAACGGCCGCATCGGCAGCTCGCGCGGCCCGCGGGCGACGTGCGGCCGGATCAACATGTTCTTCGTGCGCGGAGGCTTCCGAAGCGTCGGACGCTCCTTCACGAGTCGCTTCGGCACCCGTACCGTCACGCGCGGGCGACTGGTGACGTGCGGCGCCAACCCGCGCCCGATCGTGGGCGCCCGCGTCGACGTCGTCCACGTCCTGCCCGACGGGCGGCGACTGCGGAAGACGGGGCTGCGCTCGCGCTCCGGCGGCAAGCTGACGCTGATCCTGCCGATGGACCTGCGCACCCGCAGGATCGAGTACGGCTACCGGCCGGACCTGAGGTCCAGCCGCGTCACCTCGCGCGTGACCCTGCGCCTG
>JAHWJM010000412.1 GCA_019348435.1 Actinomycetota bacterium | reverse complement strand
GCCTCGCCGTTGAGCCCGCGCGCGGGAACCACGGCGTCGTGGTTGGTCGTGTGCAGCGAGCAGACCTGCAGGATGTGCGAGATGTGCAGCCGCAGCAGGTGCTGCACGCGCTCGTTGCCGGGCAGCTCGACGTCGCTGGAGCGCCACAGCTCGTCCCAGGCGCGGGTGTGGCGCTCCAGCGCCTCGGCGAAGTCGGGGTAGCGGCCGACGGACTTGCCCGCGTTCGTCAGCGGCTCGTAGATCGCGCGGTCGCGTGAGGTGTACAGGGAGACGAGCTTCTCGATGCGGACGGGCTCGCCCTGCTGCACGTCGAAGCTGAGCACGTGCTGGATGTAGTCCTCGGCCTGGAAGAGCTCGCGCTTGACGTCGAGCTGCTCGTCGTTCCGGAACACCCGCGTGCGCGCGGCCTGCGCGACGTAGATGTTCGACTGGCGCGTCTCGACGTGCAGCGCGATGATCTCGGGGCCGAACGTGCGCGGCGAGACGGCGTTGAGGTGGCGTCCCTCGAGATCGCCGTAGCGCGCGACGCCGCCGTTCGTGACGCGGCCGTCCAGCGCCGTGACGACCTCGACACAGCCCGACCAGTTCTCGGCGGTCAGCGTCCACTCGATCGCCGCCTGGTGCGAATGGGCCATGCTCATGAAGCGCCGGCTGCGCAGCGTCATCTCGCGGCCGCCGCGATCGCGGAAGCGCAGCGTCCGGACTACCATCGCTGTCCCGATGTCGTACTCGTGGCAGTAGTCCAGCAGCTCGACGTTGCCGAAGCGGATCGCGTCCTCGCCGTCGACGCGCAGCTTGAGCACGAGCCAGTTGGGCAGGTTGACGAGGTCCTCGTTGAGGACGGGCCGCCCGCCCATGATCGTCGTCTCGCGGTTGTAGAGCCCGTGGGCGTACGTGCCGGCGTAGTGGACGTCGTCGGTGTCCTCCCACTCGGCGGTTCCGCGCGTGCAGAAGTAGCCGTTGCCGGTGGAGGTCAGCGCCTCGCGCAACCCCTCGTCGTCGGGATCGAACCGGTCGTACCTCAGCGCGTGCTCGTCCACGAGGCGTGACGCTAGCGCAAGGTCGCCCTCCCGCCGCGTCACCTGAGCTCTCGCCACGGCGAACCGGACGAGAGCTCGGTCACGGGCGTGCGGCTAGAAGGGGATGTCGTCGTCGGCGGGGGGCCGGTTGCCGCCGCCGCTGGGGACCGTCTGGAAGTCGTCGGTGTTCGCCGGGACGTCTGAGCGCGGCGTGAAGCCGTTGGACTGCCCGCCGCCGCCGGAGTCGTCGCGGCCGCCCAGGAACTGCACCGAATCGGCGACGATCTCGACGGACTGGCGCTTGTTGCCGTCCTGGCTCTCCCATTCGCGCCACTCCAGGCGCCCGTCGATCGCGACGGGGCGGCCCTTGCTGAGGTAGCGCGCGCAGTTCTCGCCCTGAGCTCCCCAGACGGTCACGTCGAAGTAGTTGGGCTTGTCCTCCCACTCGCCGCCGGCGCCCTTGCGGCGCGTGTTGCAGGCGACCCGCAGCTTGCAGACCGAGGTGCCGCTGGGCAGGTTGCGCAGGTCGGGATCGGACGTGAGGTTGCCGGTGAGGACCACACGGTTGATGTTTGTCGCGGCCATCTGCGGCCTCCTCCTTCGGGGACGAACGAACTTGCGAGGCAGTCTACGGCCGGCATCGGAGGGCACCGGCGATCACGCCGCTCTCTGCGGCGTTTTGTCGCAGGGACGGGTGAAAGCGCGCGGGGGCGACGTGTTTTCGCCGTGCGGCGACGGCAGGCGGCCACCCAGCGGCCGAGCTTTCGTGCTCAGGCGACGGTGTCGGCCGGTTCCGCGACGGGCGCGGGGGCCTCTGCTGCGATCGTCTCGCCGACGCCCGTGGGGCGCGGCTCGGGGCGGTTCGCGGGGGGCGCCGGCGTGCCCGGCGCGAGCTTGATGATGCGAAAGCGCGTGACGCCGTCGGCGATCTTCAGCGTGCGCTGAAGGGCCTCGAGGACCTCGCGCGTTCCGTGGAACTGCAGCAGGTGGTACTCGGTGTCGGTCTTGTGGCGGATCTCGTAGGCCATCTGCCGAACGCCCCAGTCCTGGGTGTTGACGATCTCCCCGCCGGAGGCGATGGTCGTCTCGACGCCGGTCAGCACCCGCTGGCGCTGCTCGTCGGGCGCCGCGCTGTCGAGCATGAGAACGAGGTCGTACAGGGGATCGTGTGCAGGCATGCGGCGGGAGGATAGCGAGGACCTGCCTGCGCCGATCGCCGCGGGGGGACGAGACCAAGGGCCCCGCCGCCTAGTGAGGACATGGAGCCCGACGAGCCGCTGCCGCTGCACGCGCGCGTGCGCTGGGGCAACGTCGCCCGCGCCGGCGGCCTCCTGGTTCTCGCCCTGCTCGTCGTCGCCTGGCCGCACCTGCGCGCGCCCGAACCCGAGCTCCCACCCGTCCGGCCCGTTCCGCTGGCCCCGGCGACGTCACCGCCGCGCACCGCCACCGCTCCGTCCGCGATCGTCGTCGCGCCGCCCCCGCCGCAGGCGGCGAGCATCGAGGAGACCAGCAGTGCCAGCAACGAAACGATGGGCTTCATGTCTGTCGTCGGGCTGGGGGAGGGCGTCGGCGCCGCGAACGTGGCCGATCAGAACCGGTCGAAGGTCCACGGCTCCGGTAGATGCAACGCTCGATCCAGCTCCGGCAGACGCTCCGCGCGGTCGGCGGAGACCTGCTCCACCGGCATCCCGAAGCGGCGTTCCCGGCTTTCGCGGAAGTAGGCGCGGTCGGC
>JAHWJM010000411.1 GCA_019348435.1 Actinomycetota bacterium | reverse complement strand
GCGGCGGAAGTAGCGCGAGCGGTCGGCGCACCGTCAGGGCCCGCTCGCGGCGGGCGCGCCCGGGTCGCCGAGCACCTGCACCTCCGCCTCGAGCTCGACGCCGAAGCGCTCGCGCACGCGCTCGCGCCCGGCGTCCATCAGCGCCAGCACGTCGGCGGTCGTGGCGTCGCCCATGTTCTCGACGAAGTTGGCGTGCTTCTCCGAGAAGCGCGCGCCGCCGACGACGAGGCGCAGGACCTCGAGCTCGCGCGGCGACAGCTGCGGTGGTGCTGCCGGCGGCGGGGCGTCCGCCGCGCCGTGGCTCCGGAGGAGCTCGTACGTCTCGGGGACGAACCAGCTCTCGTGGCGGAACTCGAAGCAGTGGCGCCCCGAAGGAAGCTTCTCCAGCGCGTCGGCGAGGCGGTCCGTCTCCCGCGCGAAGGTCGGCGGGAGCTGCCAGAGGACGGGCCCCATCTTCGGCGAGCCGAGAAGCGGCGCGATCCGGTCGTAGAAGATCGCCTGGCTGACGTTCAGCTTCGACGCGATGTGGGCCGCCCAGTTGGCCAGGCGCCAGCTCGCCTGCAACCGCGGCCTGCCCGTTCGCGGTCGCCGGAACCGAGACGATGCGGCCGCTGAAGCCGCGCGCGCTCCTGAGTTCTCGTGACCCGCGGTGCGGCCCTTCGACGAGCAGGCTCGCGGGCACACCGAGCGCGCGACGACTCCCCGTAGGTATGAACCGCTCACACCTCGGCGGGCTCGGACAAGCGGACCGTGCCGCTGTCTGAGGCTGCCCGCTGCGCCGTACAGGGCTGCTCGGCGTCGAGCTGGGCGAGCACCGATCGCCCGGCCCAGACGCGGTCACCCTCGCGGACGTTGACCTCCACGCCTGGGCGCACCGGCAGCACGACGTCGACCTGCGACCCGAGCCGGATGACGCCGATCCGCTGACCGAGGGCGACGTTCTCGCCGACGTCGACGTACGACGCGATCTGGCGCACGAGCCGCGAGGCGATCTGCACGACGGCGATCTCGATGTCGTCGCGCTCGATGATCGTCGTGGCGCGCTCGTTCTCATAGACCATCTCCGGCCTGCCGAGCGAGCCGAAGCGGCCGGGGAAGTGCTTGCGAAGCCGGACCTTGCCGGCGATCGGCGCGCGGTTGACGTGCACGTCGAGAAAGCTCATCGCGATGCCGATCACGTAGGCGTCGTCGGCGCGCAGCGGCGTCTTGGTGAGCTCGACGAGCTCGTAGTCGCGCCCCTTCTTGGTCGAGCACGGCAGCAGCCCCCCCTCGGACCGGCGACCGTAGATGACCTCGCCGTCAGCGGGGCTGATCACGACGTCGCTCTGGATGTCGGGGGCGGCGCGCTCGGGATCGCGGTAGAAGCGGTAGGCGAGGATCGCGAAGGCCGCGCCGAGCGTGAGCGCGCAGACGAGAACGGCGCGCATGAGTGCGGATGGATCCAGCAGCGCGACCACGAGCGCCGCGACCACGGACAGCCCGACGGTGGCGACCGCCACGCGGCGGACGCCGAGCTCCCATTTCCAGGCGAGCGGCACGGTGATGCAGAGCGCCAGCAGGCAACCGGCAAGCGATGGGACGAGCACGTTCTAGAACCCCCGTTTGACGGCGAGATACGGAAGCAGCGCGAGCTCGGCGAGCCCGGGCAGCGGATCGTTGCGGCTGAAGACGGCCTCGACGTCGGCGCGTCGCAGCGAGCGCGCGTACTCGCGCAGCCCGAAGTCGCCGGCGCGGATCTGGACGAAGCCGGTCGGCAGGTCGGTAAGCAAGCGCACCCAGCGCACGCCGGAGCGCGCGCGTTGGCGCTGCAGCGGCTGTCCGAGCTGCTGGCGGAAGAGCAGGTACGGGAAGTCGACTCCGGCGGCGTGCGCGATCGTGTGGTAGCCCCAGGTTCGCGCGTTGAAGTCGAGCAGCTTGAACTCGCCGCTGCGCGGATCGCGCTTGTACTCGAGCTCGACGAGGCCGTCGTAGCCGATCCTCCGAAGCAGCCGCTCCGACAGCGCCTCGACGGCGGGCTCCTCGATCGTCTCGACGTAGGTGCTGGCGCGACCGAAGTCGGGCGGATGCTGGCGGCGGCGGCGGGCGACCATCGTCGCGACCGGCTCGCCCTGGCTGTAGAGCGCGCCGTAGGCGAACTGCTGCTCGCCGTCCCCGGGGATCAGCTCCTGCACCATGACCTCGCCCGGGCCGACGATCGCGACCGCGCGCTCGAAGCGCTCGCGCAGCTCGTCGCGCGTGTCGGCGCGCCACGCCTTGGCCTTCGTGACGTAGAAGAAGTGCTCCTTGATCGCGGGCTTGATCGCCCAGGGCGGCTCGGCGTCGATCGCATCGAGCTCGGCGACCGTCGCCGGCTGCCACGTGCGCGGCGACGGCACGTCGGCGGCGGCCGCGATCTCGTGCGTGTTGCGCTTGTCCCACGCCCACCGGATCGCGTCCCAGGGTGCGGTCGGCACGCGGAAGAACTCGGCGAGCAGGTCGCGATGGCGCGAGAGCGCGGCCACGGTCTCGTCGCGCGTCGGATAGAGCACCCAGCCGTCCCAGCCTCGCCGCCTGCCCAGCCGCACGAGGTCGTCGACGAGCCGTTCCTCGTCGCCGAGGTCCGCGGCGCGGTCGTAGGACCGGCAGTAGCGCGAGAGGCGGCCGATCGAGCGCTCGTCGTCGACGACGCAGACGGGGACGCCATGGCGACCGAGGCTGCGAATGATCCCCAGGCCCTGGTAGTCGCCGCCGAGCACGACGGCGCCGGTCTAGATC
>JAHWJM010000410.1 GCA_019348435.1 Actinomycetota bacterium | reverse complement strand
CATCCCGATCAGCGTGCTCTTACCCGACCCGTTGGGGCCAAGCAGCCCAAAGAAGCAGCCGGCCGCGATCTGCAGCGAGAAGCCCCGCAGCGCGTGCGTGCCATCGCCATAGACCTTCTCGACGCCCTCGGCCGATAGCGCCGCGCTTTGGCGTTCGAGCTCGCTCATCGCTGCCGCATGCTCCTCGCTGCTTCTCGCGTCAACCGGCCCAGCCGGCTTGCCATCAGGCCTCCTTCGTCGGAACCACCCCAACCGTAAGCCTTGACTCGCTGTTGCGACGCTGCGCGTTCAGCCTGCCGCGGGTGCGCCCGCTACAGCAGGGCTGTCGCGGCGAACGCTTGGCAGCGATCGTGACAGCAGCCCGGTGATGACGATGAAGATCGCCGATCCCCAGAGGCAGGCCTCGAGGCCCTGCCACTGGTACAGCAGCCCGGATAGGACGGTGCCGGTGAGTCGTCCGGCGGCGTTTGCCATGTAGTAAAAGCCGACGTTCATCGCGACCTTGTCGCCCTCGGCGTAGGCGAGGATCAGGTAGCTGTGCACGGCCGAGTTCAGCGCGAACACCAGGCCGAACGCGATCAGCCCGCCAACGACTGCCAGCGAGCCGTCGATGCCGGCGCTGAGCGCGACGGCGATGGCGACCGGGAAGGCGGCGAGCGTGAAGGCAAGCCAGGTGGCCGTGCGCCCGTCGGGATCGCGGACATGACGTGGCGCGGTTGCTTGGACGGCGCCGTAACCGATCACCCAGACGGCGAGAAACGCGCCGACCTGCCAGAACGACCAGCCTTGTTCGGAGCGCAGGAAGACCGGGACGCCGACGACGAACCAGACGTCGCGCGAGGCGAACAGGAAGATCCGCGCGGACGCGAGCACGTTGACGGCGCGGTTGTTGGAGAACATGCCGCGGAACTTCGCCTTGCTGTCGGGACGGCCGAGCTGGCCGCGCATCAGCACGAGCACGAGCACCAGCGCCGTTGCGACGATCGCCATCAGCACGCCGAGCGCGGCGTGAAAGCCGACGGTCGTCAGCAGCAGCCCGCCGACGAAGAAGCCGACGCCCTTGATCGCGTTCTTCGAGCCGGTCAGCAGCGCGACCCAGCGATACAGCTGCCCGGAGGCGTCCTCGGGAACGATCAGCTTGACGGCGCTCTTGGAGCTCATCTTCGTGAGGTCCTTCGCGATCCCCGACAGCGCTTGGGCGGCCATCACGTAGGGCACGACGAGCAGCGACTGGGGCGCGACGAGCAGCATCCCGAGCGCGACGAGCTGGGTCGCGAGGCCGCCGAGCAGGGTGAAGCGCAGGCCCATCCGCGCGGCGAGCCAGCCGCCGACGAGGTTCGTGACGATGCCAAACAGCTCGTAGAACAAGAACAGCGACGCGACCGCGATCGGGCTGTAGCCCAGCTCGTAGAAGTAGAAGAGCACGAGCAGCCGGATCGCCCCGTCGGTGATCGTGTCCGCCCAGTAGGCGCCGGTCACGATCACGTAGTTGCGCAGGTCCGCCGTGCGCTGTGCTGCGCTCGTGGCCATCGTTATCGCTGCAGCTGCGCCCCGACGCTCGCCGTGAGCTGCGCGCCGACGCTTGCCGTCAACTCGACGAGGCGGTTGGCGTAGCCCCACTCGTTGTCATACCAGGCCAGCACCTTGACTTGGGTGGCGTCGGTGACCATCGTCGACAGCGCGTCGACGACGCCCGAGCGCGGGTCGTCCTTGAAGTCGATCGAGACCAGCGGGCGCTCCTCATAGCCGAGGATGCCGGCCAGCGGTCCGTCAGCGGCCGCCTTCATCAGCGTGTTGACCTCCTCGATCGCGGTCGGACGGGCGACCTCGAAGACGGCATCGGTCAGCGACGCGTTGAGCAGCGGGACGCGGACGGCGAGGCCGTCGAGCTTGCCCTCAAGCTCGGGCACGATCAGCCCGATCGCGGTCGCCGACCCGGTCGTCGTCGGGATCAGCGACAGCGACGCGGCCCGTGCCCGGCGCAGGTCCTTGTGCGGCGCGTCGACGATCGTCTGCGTGTTGGTCATGTCGTGCAGGGTCGTGACCGACCCGCGCTGGATGCCGATCCCCTCGTGCAGCACCTTCACGAGCGGCGCGAGGCAGTTGGTGGTGCACGACGCCGCCGTGATCACGTCGTAGACGGTGGGGTCATACCGATCGTCGTTGACGCCGACGACGACGTTGATCGCGCGGTCATCCTTGACAGGGGCCGCGACGACGACCTTCCCCACGCCCTGCTCGAAGTACGGCGCGAGCTTGTCGATCGTGCGGAACCTGCCCGTGCACTCGAGGACGATCTCGGCGCCGAGCTCGCTCCACGCGACGTCGCCCGGCGCTGCCGCGGCGCTGTAGCTGATCGGTGTGCCATCGACGATCAGCGTGTCGCCGTCACCGCGTGCCTCGCGCCCCCAGCGCCCGTGCACCGAGTCAAAGCACAACAGGTGCGCGGCAGTGGCGGCGTCGCCGTGCAGCTCGTTGACGTGGACGAACTGCAGGTCCTCGCGATCCCAGCCGGCTCGCAGCGCCAGCCGGCCCATCCGGCCAAAGCCGTTGATCGCGACGCGGGTGGGGGTCATCAGCTCGTCAGTTCCACGATGCAGCCGAAACGGTACTCGATTGACAGACGTCGTTTCAATCGGTATATCTAGATCGATCTCCGTCGATCTCGAACTCACGCCGAAGAAAAAGCGCGCCGCCGGCGAGCGCTGCTGCGAACCGGTCGTCTATCCCGACGTCCAGCGCGCCCAGGCGGCCCGCATGGCCGAGGTCGCCA
>JAHWJM010000040.1 GCA_019348435.1 Actinomycetota bacterium | reverse complement strand
AGGAGCAGTAAACGCCGGGGTCGGACGGATCGGGGCGCACATACCGGGCCCCGATCCGCCCCGGGGTACTCTTCCCGGGATGGACTCGCTGAAGGGCAAGCTGATCATCGCTTCGCCGAAGCTGGAGGACCCCAACTTCGCGCGTACGGTCGTGCTGGTCACCGAGCACTCCGACGAGGGCGCGATGGGCGTGGTGCTCAACCGACCCTCCCACGCGGTCGTCGAGGACGCCGCCCCCACGCTGGAGGGCGTGGTCGAGCACGGCGAGCTGGTCCACGTGGGTGGCCCGGTCCAGCCCACGGCGGTCACCGTGCTGGCCGAGTTCGACGCGCCCGACCGCGCCGCGGTGATGGTCCTCGACGACATCGGCTTCATGGCCGCGGGCTCGGACCTCGACGAGGTTGCCGAGGTGACCCGCCGTGCGCGTGTCTTCGCCGGCTACGCGGGCTGGGGCCCGGGCCAGCTCGACGGCGAGCTCGAGCGCGAGGACTGGTTCGTCGCGCCGGCCGGCATCGACGACATCTTCAACCCCGACGTCGACGAGCTGTGGGCGCGCGTGCTCGCGCGCAAGGGAGCGCACTTCGCGCTCGTCGCGCGGATGCCGGTCGATCCGAGCGTCAACTAGACGGCCCGACGGGTAGGGTCGCGCCCATGGCCGAGCCGACGAAGTTCCTCCTCTCCGAGGACGCGATCCCGACGCACTGGGTGAACCTCCTCCCCGACCTGCCCGGCGAGCCGCTGCCGCCGCTGAACCCGCAGACGATGGCGCCCGCCGGGCCGCCGGACCTGACGCCGATCTTCCCGATGGAGCTCATCGGCCAGGAGGTCTCGGGCGAGCCCGAGATCGAGATCCCGGACGCCGTGCGCGAGGTCTACCGCCTGTGGCGCCCGACGCCGCTGTTTCGCGCCCGCCGCCTGGAGCGCGCGCTCGGCACGACCGCGCACATCTACTACAAGTACGAGGGCGTCTCGCCGGCCGGCTCGCACAAGCCCAACACCGCGGTGCCGCAGGCGTACGCCAACGCGCACGCCGGGGTGAAGAAGCTCACCACCGAGACGGGGGCCGGCCAGTGGGGTTCCGCGCTGGCGTTCGCCTGCTCGCTGTTCGATCTCGGGTGCGAGGTCTTCATGGTCGGCTCGAGCTATGACCAGAAGCCCTACCGGCGGTCGATGATGCAGACCTGGGGCGCGAGCGTGCACCGCTCGCCGTCGACGCAGACCGCCTCGGGCCGCGCGAACGACGGGTCGCCGACCGGCTCGCTGGGGATCGCGATCTCCGAGGCCGTCGAGGTCGCGGCGCAGAACGAGGACTGCAACTACGCGCTCGGGTCGGTGCTCAACCACGTCCTGCTGCACCAGACGATCATCGGCCAGGAGACGATCGCCCAGATGCAGATGGCCGGCGAGGAGCCCGACGTCATCATCGGCTGCGTCGGCGGCGGGTCGAACTTCGGCGGGCTGACGTTCCCGTGGCTGCGGCGCAAGCTGCACAGCAGCGGGAACCCGTCCCCGCGCGGCCCGCGCTTTCTCGCGGTCGAACCGGCGGCGTGCCCGACGCTGACAAAGGGCGTCTACGCCTACGACTTCGGCGACACCGCGGGACTGACGCCGCTCATGCCGATGTACACGCTCGGCCACGGCTTCGTCCCGCCGCCGGTGCATGCCGGCGGGCTGCGCTACCACGGGGACGCGCCGATGGTCTGCGCCCTGCTGAAGGCCGGCCTGATCGAGGCGCGCGCCTACCGCCAGAACGAGACGTTCGCTGCCGCGCTGCAGTTCGCCCGCTCGGAGGGGATCATCCCGGCGCCCGAGCCCGCGCACGCGATCCGCGCCGCGATCGACGAGGCGCTGGCGGCCAGGGAGGCCGGCGAGGAGCGCGTGATCCTCTTCGGTCTCTGCGGGCACGGCAACTTCGACATGGCCGCCTACGACGCGTACCTCGCCGGGACGCTGGAGGACTTGGAGTTCTCGCAGGACGACATGGATGCGGCGGTGGCGGCGCTGCCGGAGGGGGCGCCGGTGGTGGCCTGAGGCCCAGTGGTGGTGGCGCTGTTCCGGGCGGCGTGGTGGCGGCGTTCTGCTCGGGCGCTGTGGTTGGCGGGGCGTGTTCGGCAACGGCATCGCTGAGGAAGTGGCCCCAATGCAGCGGCCTGTCCCGGCGCCGGCGGTGCTGCCGGCGCCGTGAGCGACCTACGTGAACAACTGCCGGATCGGTCACGGCCTGGCGGATCGCCGGCAGTTGTGCATGACATGCGTGCACAACTGCCGCCCATCCGAGCCCCGGACCTCGATCCGGCAGTTGTTCATGCTCGGGAGGTGCGAACCGCACCGCTCCCGCAGGAACGGGGAAGCGTCCGGACTCCCAAGTCTCAGGCCGGCGTCTGCGCCAGCCCCGCATCGCGTCGCGGCGCCGGCTCCTTGCCCCAGCGCGCCTCGCGGGCGTAGCGCATCAGCGCCGGGAAATAGCGCGAGATCGGCGGCGGCGTGGCGCCCAGCAGGTCGCGGGCGCGGCGCGCGTCGAACGTGCAGCGCACGCTGAAATACGGCACCAGGGCACCCGCCCGCTTCTCGGCGGTCTCGTCCTCGCCGGGCGCGACGAACACCGGCGGCTCCGCGTCGAAGGCCTCGGCCGCCATCGTCGCGAGCGCGGCATTCGTGGGCGCCTCGTCGCCGGCGACGACGTGAAACGCGCCACCGCGCACGGGCCCGCGCAGCAACTCGAGCAGGGCGTCGGCGACGGTGTCCACCGGCACGATGTCCAGGCATGCCTCCGCATCGCCCGGCACCGTCGGGAAGAGGCCGCGGGCGAAGGCCTGCAGCGGCCAGTAGATGACGTTGAAGGTCTGCGTCCAGCCGGTCGCGCTGTCGCCGACGATGACGCTCGGGCGCACGATCGCGGCCGGCAGGCCGCTGTCGTTGACGAGCTGCTCCGCCTCGAGCTTCGTGCGCTCATACGTGTTGCGAAAGCCCTGGCCGACGTCGCCGTCGTGCTCGCTGACGAGCCCGGTGCGGTCGCCGGCGACATACGCCGTCGACACGTGCACGAAACGCTCCAGCGAGCCACGGGCGTAGGCGCGCGAGGCGAGCTTGAGGACCTCGCGCGTCCCCTCGACGTTGATCCGGCGCGCCTCGTCGAGCGGCAGCGTGAAGCTGATCGACGCTGCGCAGTGCACCACCGCCGTGATCTGGCCGGCCAGCCGATCGCTGGCGATCGCCGACAGGCCCATCCCCGGCGACTCGAGGTCGGCCGCCAACGCGCGCACGCGTCCGGGATGGGCACTCGCGTCGGGCGCCACGAGCGTCTGGAGCAGATCGTCCATGCGCGCCTGCGCGGCCCGGTCGTCCTCGGCGCGCACGAGCGCGACGACGTCGAGATCGGTCTGCTCGAGCACGCGCGCAAGCAGCTCCATCCCGACGAAGCCGGTCGCGCCGGTCAGGAGCACGGTTCCGTCAGACGAGGAGGTCATGCGGCCTCCAGGCAGAGCGTTGCGTTGTGTCCGCCGAACCCGAACGAGTTCGACAGCGCGACCGGCGGCCGTCCGTTGGACATCTCCAGCGGCCGGGCCGCGCCGGGCACGTAGTCGAGGTCCATGCCCTCCTCGGGTTGGTCCCAGCCGATCGTCGGCGGGGCGATCCGGTCGCGCAGCGCGAGGATCGTGGCGATGGCCTCAACGGCGCCGGCGGCGCCGAGCAGATGCCCGATCGCCGATTTCGTCGAGGAGACCGGCACCTGCGTCGCGCGGTCGCCGAGCACGCTCTTGAGCGCCATCGTCTCGGCGCGATCGTTGAGCTGCGTCGACGTGCCGTGGGCATTGACGTAGTCGACTGCCGTCGCGTCCAGGCCCGCGTCGTTGAGCGCCACCTGCATCGCTCGGGCGCCACCGCGGCCGTCGGCCTGCGGCGCCGTGATGTGGTGCGCATCGCCCGTCGAGCCGTAGCCGCGCACGGTGCCGAGGATCTTCGCGCCGCGCGCGCGGGCGCTGTCACCGGCCTCGAGCACGAGCACGCCGGCGCCCTCGCCCATGACGAAGCCGTCGCGGCGGTTGTCGAACGGGCGCGAGACGCCCGACGGCGAGATCGCGCCCATCCGCGCGAACGCGGCGCGCGAAAGCGGCGTCAGCGGCGCCTCGGCGGCGCCCGTGACCATGGCCTCGGCCTCGCCGTGCTGGATCATCCGCAGGGCGGTGCCGATCGCGTGGCTGCCGGCCGCGCACGCCGAGACGACGCTGAAGACCGGTCCGCGCAGGTCGTGGCGCAGGGAAAGCGCCGCCGATCCGGCGTTGCTCATCATGAGCGGCACGGCGAGCGGCGAGACGGAGTCCGCGCCGGTGTCGCGCAGCATGTCGTGGTTGTCCTCGAGCGTGCCGATTCCGCCGATCCCGGTGCCCAGCACGCAGCCGATCAGCTCGGGGTCATAGGGCAGCTCGTCGGCCCAGCCGGCTTCGGCGAGCGCCTCGTCGCCGGCGGCGATCGCCAGCTGCGTCGAGCGGTCGGCGCGGCGGGCCTGCTTGGGCGACATGTGGTCGGTCGGGTCGAACTCCGCGCACGGCGCCTCACCGTCGCGGATGCCGCACGCGCCGCCCGTCCAGCGTTCGTGCAGCGTGCGGGCACCGACGCCAAGTGGCGTGACGGCTCCGACCCCGGTGATGACGACGTCGCGCAAGGTCACCCCTGGACGCGCGCGACGACGAGGTCGACGACGTCGCCGACGGTCTTGATCTTCTTGAAGTCGGCGCTCTCGAGGTCGATGTCGTAGCGCTCTTCGACGACCTGCGTGAGCTCGACGAGGTCCAGCGAGTCGATGTCGACCTCCTCGAGGGAGGCGTCGCGCGTCAGCACCTCGGGATCGGCGCCGAACTCGGCGAGCGACTCGATGACGGTGGCCTCGATCTCCTGCGGTTGCGTCTTGGTGGTAGCCATTGTTTCTCCTTGATCGGGATCGGTTGGTGAACGGGGAAGGTCGGGTCAGGCGGCGAGCCGCGGCGCGACGCCGTGCAGCGTCAGCACCTGCGCATCGGCGACGCAGCGCGGCGCGAGCTTGGCGAGCACGGTGCCCGGGCCCACATCGACGTAGGCGCGCGCGCCGGCGGCGGCGAGCGCGTTCATCGTCTCGCGCCAGCGCACGGGCGAGACGAGCGCATCGGCGAGCTCGTTGACGGGGTCGGTGAAGGGGCGCGCGGTGGCGCACGAGAAGACGACGGCGCTTGGCGGGTTGAGCTGCATCGCGGCGATCGCGGTGCGAAACGGCTCGACGGCGGCGGCCATCTGCGGCGAGCGGAAGGCGCCGCTCACAGCCAGCGGGATCGCCCGCAGGCCCTCGGCACGGGCCTTGGCGCGCACCTCGCGCAGCCCCACGCGGGCGCGATACGTCGCCTCGCCCGGGACCTCGATCGCGAGCTCCCAGAGGTTCGGCGTACGCGGCGACCACAGCGCTGGGTCGTCGACCGTGACCGACGCGTCGAGCACCTCGGTTGCCTCGTTGGCGATGGTCTCGGCCGGGAACTGGAAGGAGACCGTGCGATCGCCGCGCGTCAGGGTTCCGCGCGCGCCGAGCGGGCGCGACGCGGCGTTGTTGTGCACGTGGATGCGCAACGCCACCTGGGCCGCGCCGCCGACGAGCCGCGTCTGCATCACCGGATGCAACAGCTCGCTTTGGCCGACGCGGCGGATGCTGACGCCCCGGTTGATGCCGCCGAAGTTGAACCACAGCCGGTGCCAGCCGTCGCGCTTCATTGCCGTCGGACTGCGCCAGTCGGCGCGCACGACAAGCTTGTGGCGCGTGCCGGCCTTCAGGAACGCGCGCGCCTCGAAGGGCAGGTACTCCCCTTTGTGGCGGGCGATCTCCTTGCCGTCGAGGAACACGCGAGCACGATGGTTGATCGACTCGAAGCGCAGCGCGTAGGAGCCGTCGGCCGGCACCTGGAGGTTCGTCCGGTACCAGCCGACCATGCCGCGGAAGATCGGGATGCCGCGCCGGCCTGTGATCCTGGTGGCATCGGGAACGAACGGGACGCGGACGAGCTCGCCGCCGAACCGGCCCGTCTGAAAGCCCTTGTCGAGGCCGGTGTTGTCGCGGTCGCGGCGAAAGCGCCACAGCCCGTTGAGCTGGGCGCGCTCCCCGGGCCCGGCGTAGATCGCCGGCTCGGCGCCGTGCGGCGCGAGCACGACCGGCAGCGCCGGCGCCGCTTCGGACTCGGCGGAGGCGACCATGACCAGCACGGCCGCCAGAACAGCGAGACTTGCACAGACACCACCGATCACCGCCCGCATCCCCACCTTCGTCACTCGACCCCGTTCATCGTTCGCTGAAGTTCCTGCGGCGGCTGCGCGCGCGGCGAGCCGTGCAGGCGCGAACGTCCGTGTCGCTCCAACACGACCACCGGCAGAATGTACCGCCCCCGCCACCCGTCGCACGCTGCCCCCGGATCCCAAGGGCGGGTCGCCCCGGCGCTACTTGCGCAGGCGCACGCGGTCGCCGGGCTGCAGCGCGGTCTCCTTCAGCTTCGGGTTGAGCTCCTTCAGCCGGGGAACGGTGCGACCCCACCGGAAGGCGATCGAGCCGAAGGTGTCGCCCTTTCGGACCTTGTGGAAGATCGGTCCCCGCTTCTTGACCTTGGGCGGCGTGGCGCGCAACTTCAGGCGCTGGCCCGGCCGGATCGTCGACGGGTTGACGTACGGGTTGAACCTCTCGAGGTCCTCCACCTTCACGCCGACCCTCTGTGCGATCGACCCGTAGGAGTCGCCCTTGCGAACGGTGTAGCTGGCCGGCAGCTTCGACGACTGCTGTGGGGCCTTCTCGCCAGCGCTCTCGGCGGGCTCGGCGCCGGTCAGGGTCGTCGCGGCGACGAGCACGATCGCGACGAGCAGCACCACAAGGCCGATTGCGGCGAGCAGTACGGGATCGAGGCGATGGCCGGACTCGGCGTCTTGATCGCTCTGGGGTGGTCCGGCGGGCGAGGGCATGTGAGATCTCCGACCCTCGGCCGTTTCCGGATCTGGCGCGGATCAGTCCTCCGATCGCGGCGCACGTCGAGGGCGGGGACCGGCGGGTCGAAGGCTATCAGTCGATCGCGAGCGCGAGGTACTTCGTCTCGAGGTACTCGGCGATTCCCTCGGGGCCGCCCTCGCGGCCGATGCCCGACTGCTTGACGCCGCCGAACGGCGCGCCGGCGTTGGAGACGAGACCCTGGTTGACGCCGACCATCCCCGTCTCGAGGCGCTCGCCGACGCGCAGCGCGCGCTTGAGATCGGCGCTGTAGAGGTAGGCGACGAGCCCGAACTCGGTGTCGTTGGCGGCCGCGATCGCCTCGTCCTCCGACTCGAACGTCCGGATCGGGGCGACGGGCCCGAATATCTCCTCCTTGAGCAGGCGCGCGTCGGCGGGGACGTCGATCAGCACCGTCGGCTTGTAGAAGTTGCCGGGGCCGTCGAGCGCCTCGCCGCCGCAGAGCACCCGCGCCCCCTTGGCGACGGCGTCCTCCACGAGCTCGGCAACCTTGTCGCGCTGCTCGCAGTCGATCAGCGGCCCGACCTCGACGCCCTCCTGCGTGCCGGGCCCGAGCTTCATCGCCCCCATCTTCGCGGCGAGCTTGTCGGCGAACTCGCCCGCGATCGACGAGGCGACGTGGAAGCGGTTGGCCGCCGTGCACGCCTCGCCGATGTTGCGCATCTTCGCCACGATCGCGCCCGCCACGGCGTCATCGACGTCGGCGTCGTCGAAGACGAGGAACGGCGCGTTGCCGCCGAGCTCCATCGAGACCCTCAGGACCTGCTCGGCGGACTGGCCGATGAGCGTACGACCGACCTCGGTCGATCCGGTGAACGACAGCTTGCGCGTCCGCGGATCGCGGATGACCGGCTCCATCACCGACCCGCTCGAGCTCGCGGTGACGACGTTCAGCACGCCGCCCGGCAGGCCCGCCTCCTCGAGGATCTGCGCGAGCATGAGCATCGACAGCGGCGTGAGCTTCGCGGGCTTGACGAGCATCGTGCAGCCGGCGGCGACGGCCGGCGCGATCTTGCGCGTGCCCATCGCCAGGGGGAAGTTCCACGGTGTGATGAAGACGCAGGGCCCGACGGGCTGCTTCATCGTCAGCAGCCGGCCGGTGCCGGCCTCGTGCGTCGCGAAGCGGCCGTCGGAGCGCACAGCCTCCTCGGCGTACCAGCGCAGGAAGCTGGCGCCGTAGGCGATCTCGGCCTTCGACTCGGCGAGCGGCTTGCCCATCTCGAGGGTCATGAGCAGCGCGAGCTCGTCGCTGCGCGCGACGATCGCCTCGTAGGCGCGCCGCAGGATGTCGCTGCGCTCGCGCGGCGCGCTCGAGCGCCAGTCGCCGCGCCAGGCGTCGTGCGCGGCGCCGAGCGCGTCCAGCGCGTCCTGCGGCGTCGCGTCGGCGACGCGGGCGATCTGCTCGCCGGTCGCAGGGTCCTCGACGGCGAACGTCGCGCCGCCGGCGCCGTCGCGCCATTCCCCCGCGACGTAGAGCTGCTTGGGGACGGCGTCGAGCACGGCCTGCTCGGCCGCGGGTCGGATGCGATCGGCCCTGGTGCTCATGTGCGGGCCACAGTCTCCTGTCCGAGCTCTTGGGCGATCGCGATGTCGATGGAGTAGTCCACCGGTAGCACGATCAGCGACGATACGCCGAGCGCCAGCGCGTGCCGCAGGCGCCCCCCGAAGTCTTCCGCCGAGTCACAGCGCCATGCCGGCAGGCCGAACGACTCGGCCAGGCGCACGAAGTCCGGATTGCCGAAGTCCGTGCCGAAGTGCTCGCCGCCGAAGCGCTCGCGCTGCTTCCAGGCGATCGAGCCGAAGGCGCCGTCCTCCCACACGACGGTCACGAAAGCCGTTTCGAGCCGTCTGGCGGTCTCGAGCTCCTGGCAGTTCATGAGAAAGCCGCCGTCGCCGCAGACCGCGACGACGCGGCGCTCGGGGTGCACGAGCTTGGCCGCGATCGCGCTCGGAAGCGCGAAGCCCATCCCGGCCAGGCCGTTGGCGATCAGCACGGTGTTCGGCTCGTGGGCTCCGAACATCCGCGCGATCCAGAGCTTGTGCAGGCCGACGTCGGAGACGAGCATGTCCGTCGCGCCGAGCGCCTGGCGCAGCTCCCACACCGCGCGCGGCGGGCGTACCGGGAACGCGTCGTCGTCGCGACCCGCCTCGAGGCGCCGGAGGACCACGTCGCGCAGCCGCGAGGACGGGCGCGGCCGCCGCGGGCCGGGGTCGTGCGCACGACAGGCCTCGCTGAGGCGCCGCAGGACGTGGCCCAGGTCGCCGAGCAGCTCGACCGCCGGCGTGTAGTACGCGTCGATCTCGGCCGGCACGGAGTCGATGACGACGATCGTCTTGTCACGCCGCGGGTTCCAGTGCTCGGGCGCGTGCTCGACGAGGTCGTAGCCGACGGCGATGACGACGTCGGCCGTCTCGAAGCCGGCGAGCTCGTAGTCGCGCTCCTGCAGCCCCACGGTCCCGAGCGCCTGCTCGTCGGTGTAGTCGAGCGCCCCCTTGCCCATGAACGTCTCGGCGACCGGCACGCCGGTCGCGCGCGAGAACTCGCGCAGCTGCGGCGCGGCGCGGCCGCGCAGGACGCCGTTGCCGGCCAGCACGACCGGGTTCTGCGCAGCGCAGACGAACTCGGCGGCGCGCGCCAGCTCCTGCGTCCCGGGCTCGAGCAGGGGCGGCGAGCGGCGCGGCAGCGGGACGGCGTCGAGCGGCCGGGCCATGACGTCCTCGGGCAGCTCGAGGTGCGTCGCGCCCGGCTTCGCGGTCTCGGCGACGCGGAAGGCCTTGCGCACGAGCTCGGGGATGTCTCGGGCTGCGCGGCGCGCGCGTTCCACTTCGTGATCGGGCGCATGACCTCGAGGAGGTCGATGTACTGGTGGGAGTCCTTGTGCATCCACTCCAGCGGGCGCTGGCCGGTGAGCGCGACGAGCGGCGCGCGGTCGAGGAAAGCGTCGGCGACGGCGGTGACCAGGTTCAGCGCACCGGGGCCCAGCGTGCCGAGGCAGACGCCGGCGCGGCCGGTCAGCCGCCCGCAGATGTCGGCCATGTACGCGCCTGCCTGCTCGTGACGTACGGGCACGAACTCGATCGACGAGTGGTGCAGCGAGTGGTTGAGATCGACCGTCTCCTCGCCGGGGATGCCGAAGACGTGCTGCACGCCCTCGTCCTCCAGACAGCGCACGAAGATGTCCGACGCGCGCGAACCGGTCATGGACGCCGCCGGCGAACCCTAGTCTGCGAACACACGTATGCGAGGTACCCACCACCAGTCCAAGCGACGCAACTCCGAGCGCCGGGCCGTGTCGGCACCAACGATGCGCCGAACCGTTCCGAGCCTCTCGCTCGCCGTGCTGATCGCGGCCCTCATCGCCGTGGCGGCGGCGCCCGCGCAGGCCGCCTCCCGGCTCGTCGTGCGCGGCGCGGGCTTCGGGCACGGCATCGGGATGAGCCAGTACGGAGCGTTCGGCTTCGCGCAGAAGGGCAAGGAGCACGCCGAGATCCTGCGCCACTACTACTCGGGTACGCAGATCGGCAGGCTCGAGGGCGGCGGCGAGGTGCGCGTGCTGCTGAAGAGCGCCAGCCGGATCGTCTTCGGATCTGCGACGCAGCTCGCCGGCGGGCGCAAGCTCGACCCGACGCGCCGGTACGTCGCCGTACGCGGCCTCAGCGGGTCGATCCTGCTGCGCAGCTCCAGCGGGCGCAAGCTCGGAACCTACGCCTCGCCGCTCGCGATCCAGGGCGCCGCGAGCGGGCTGCGCGTCTACGGCCGCAGCGGCAACGCCGCCGTCGACGGGCGCTACCGCGGCAACCTCGAGGTCCGAGCCTCCAAGCTCGGCGGCGTATCGGCGATCAACGCGATCGCGATCGATGACTACATCCGCGGCGTCGTCGCCGGCGAGATGCCGTCGAGCTGGCCGCAGGAGGCCCTGCGCGCGCAGGCGGTCGCGGCGCGCACGTACGCGCTGGCGACGAGCAAGAACGGCGACGGCTTCGACCAGTACGCGGACACGCGGTCGCAGGTCTACAACGGGATCTCCGGTGAGACGCCTTCCACCGACGCCGCGGTCGCCGCGACCGCCGGCAAGGTCGTCGCCTATCAGGGCAAGCCGATCGTGACCTACTACTTCTCGACCTCGGGCGGGCGCACGGAGAACATCGAGAACGTCTTCATCGGCGCCAAGCCGGAGCCGTACCTGACGTCGGTCGACGATCCCTACGACGATGCGTCGCCGCGGCACAAGTGGGTGCGGCGGATGAGCCTGCGCAGCGCAGAGCGGCGATTGGGCTCGCTCGTCAAGGGCTCGCTGACGCGCATCCGCGTGCTGCAGCGCGGCAGGTCGCCGCGCGTGGTCCGGGCGCAGATCGTGGGTACCCGCGGGCGCACGTCGGTCAGCGGCCCGACGCTGCGCAGCAAGCTGGG
>JAHWJM010000409.1 GCA_019348435.1 Actinomycetota bacterium | reverse complement strand
GCGCCGTCGAGGTATGGGATCTAGAGACCGGTTCACAGGATTCGGAGCCGCCCATCGCCGTCTCCGCACCTTCGCAGCTGACGTCGCTGGTCGACGCTGTTGTCGAGGCGGCGAACGGCCTGCCGGAGCAGCGATCGCCATGGCTGCCGCCGCTCCCGCGGCACGTGAAGTTGTCCGGTCTTCCGCGCGACGCGGGCGCCGTCCCGATCGGGCTGCTCGACGAACCGCATCTACAGCGGCAACGCCCTTACATGCTCGACCTGCGCAGAGACGGCGGCCTCATGGTGTGCGCCCCCACCACCGTCAGCCATCCAAGCTCGGGGCCATAGCTGACCTGCACCATCTGAGGTCCCTCCCACTGGCTGCGTGTGGCAGTGGAAGCAAACGGGATCTTCGACAGGATGACGTTCTGGCAGTAGTCCTCGGCGAGGCAGTCGGCGCGGTGGGGATAGTCTGCCTCCAGCGCCTCCAGCAGCGGGCGGCGGATGAGGTAGTCGGGGCCGAACAGGCCCTCCTCCTCGAGATCCTCGCCCTTGGAGTCGGCGATCCGGATGCTCAGCAGCTGGCGCGGATAGTTCCACTCGTACAGCGCCTCCGAGGAGTCGATGCCCTCGTAGCACTGCAGGCGGATCAGCGGCGTGTCCAGCACCTGCGCGAGCGCCTTGGCCAGCTCGGTCTTGCCGACGCCCGCCTCGCCCTCGAGCAGCAGCGGCTGGGGCAGGCGCAGCGCCAGGTAGGCGGACGTCGCCAAGCCCTCGTCGGCGAGGTAGTCGACCTCTCCGAGCATCTGCCCGAGCTTGTCCACGCTCGGGATGAGACGACGCATCTCGTCTTCGAGCTCTTTGCTTCGCTTCAGGCGGCTCATGCCGTCACCTCCGTGTAGCCGGCTGCAGCGAGCACGGCCTTGTAGTCCTCGGGCGTATCAACGTCCAGCGGAACATTGCCTGCGATGGGCACGTCTACGACATCCCCGGCGCGCTCGTCGAGCAAGCGCCACACGCCCTTGTCGCCGTGCAGGTCGGCGAGTTGGGGAAACACACTTCGTGCAAAGGCGATGGGGTGCCCGCGGCCGTCCTCGTAGCGACAGATCGCCAGCGGCGCGTCGCCGCGACCCTCCAGCAGCGCGCGGACCGTCTGCGGCGTCACGCCGGGCTGGTCACCGAGCATGAGGACGAGGACCTCGCAGCGCTCGTCGACGACATCGAGCGCGGCGGCGATCGACGACGAGCAGCCCTCACCGTACGCGGGGTTGACGACGACGTGCGCACCGCGGAAGTCGACGCGCTCGCGGACCTCGGGGGCCGCGCCCCCGATCGGGACGACGAGCTGGTCGAAGCCGCAGTCGCGCGCGGTGTCGAGCGCGTGCTCGAGCAGCGTGCGGTCGCCGTAGGGCAGCAGCTGCTTGGGGCGGCCGAGGCGCGACGACCCGCCGGCGCCGAGCACGAGCCCGGTGACGAACGTCTCAGCCCGCGGTGACGGCATCCACGTGCTCCTGCCGATACTTCGTCTTGCAGCCATCGCAGCAGAAGTAGACGGTCTCGCCGTCGTGCTCGAGGTGCGGCGTGTCGGCGGTGGCGAGCACCGTCATCCCGCAGATCGGATCGACGGCGGTCGCGGGCGCGGGCTTCGCGGGGGCCGCGGGCTCGCCCGACAGGCGCGCCGCGTACTCGGTCTTGCAGGCCTCGCGGCAGAACCAGATCGTCTCGCCGTCGTGCTCGAGATGAGGCGTGTCGTCGGCCATCGTGACCGTCATGCCGCAGATCGGATCGACGGCGAAGCTCGGCGGCGCTTCGTCGCTCGGCGAGCGCAGCGGCGGGGAGTACGTGTCGCCGCGACGGACCTCGATGAGGCGCGCCAGGATCGAGAGCGCCACCTCAGGCGCCGTGCGGGCACCGATGTCGATGCCGGCGGGGTAGTCGACGCGCTCGAGCTGCTCGTCGGGCACGCCGGCGTCGCGCAGCTCCTGCAGCAACGCGGCGCCGCGCTTGGGGCTCGCGACGAGGCCGACGTAGGGCAGCTCGGCCTCGAGGCCGGCGCGCAGCGCCTCGAGCTCGCCCTTGCCATGGGCGGCCACGACGAGGCCGAGGTCACCCTCGCGCAGGTCGGCGGGGTCGTCGCCGACGGCCGCTATGTCCAGGTCGAACTGCGGGCCGAGCTGCTCGAGTGCCGCGGCGATCGGCTTGGCACCGACGATGTTCACGCGGGGGGTCGGCAGGGTCGGCTCCAGGAAGATCTCGATCGCGCCGCCGGAGAGGCAGCTGTTGAGTACGGTGACGGCGCCGTCCTCGTCGGCGTCCTGATGGGCCGCGACCTCTTCCTCCGTGGGGAGGATACGCAGCAGCATGGGCTCGCCGGACTTCATCGCGGTCCAGGCGAACAGCCGGACGCTGTGCTCGGCGCAGATGCCGCCGACGAAGCCCTCGATGTTGCCATCACTGGTGATGAGCGCGACGTCGCCTGCGTGCGCGCTCGTCGGGCGCTGTGCGCGAACGACGGTCGCGGTCGCAAACGCCGCGCCCTGCGCGGCGAGCTCTTCAGCTCGCCGCGCCAGCGCGTCGTTTCTCACTGGATGGGCTGCGCGTTCCCGTTCATCGCCGCCCAGACGCGAGCGGGGAAGCACGGCATGTCCATGTGCTTGATGCCCTTGGCGTGGTACAGCGCGTCTACGACGGCGTTGGTGATGCACGGCGGCGAGCCGTTGCACGCGCTCTCGCCGACGCCCTTGGCGCCGATCGGGTGGTGCGGGCACGGCGTGACCGTCTCGCCGAGCTCGAGCCCGTGCTCCGGGCACTCCAG
>JAHWJM010000408.1 GCA_019348435.1 Actinomycetota bacterium | reverse complement strand
GCCTCGTTGCTGCCGGTCGCCAGGAAGATGCCGACCATCTCCGTGATCTGCTCGCGGGTGAGCACCAGGCGCACGTCGCCGCTGCTGGCGTCGAACTCGGCCATCCGCTTGCGCAGCAGCGCGAGCAGCAGGCTGACCGGGTAGGTGAGTGCGTGCCGGCGGACCAGCCGCGGCAGGGCGGGCTTGCCGGTGCGCAGCTCGGCCAGTTGCTCGTCACGCGTGAGCCCGGTGCGGGCAGGAGAGCTGGCCTGCTGTGGGCGGGAGGCGCACTGTCCGCCCTGCATGCCGCGCATCATCAGCAGCATCGAGATTGGGCACACCGCCAGGATCAGCAGCGGCAGTGCGGCCACCGCGAGGCCCGGCGCGACCGCCCAGGTCCCCAGTCCCACCACTGCCAGCCCGGCGATGACCTTCCAGTTCAGACACATTCCCTTCATCTCATCCTCTCCTGATACATACTATTGCCATGTCGCTGGGCGCCACCTACCAGAAATCCACATCCGCTCACGCGGGCCGCCGGGTCGGCAGGGGCTGAGGGCCGGACGTCGCCGTGCTCGATATTTCGATGCCGGGCCTGAACGGGATCGAGCTCGCTCGCCGGATGCGGTCGGCATGCCCCAGCGTCAAGCTGCTGGCGCTCACCGTCCACGAGGATCGAGCCTACGTTCAGCCCCTGCTTGAGGCAGGAGCCCGCGGTTACCTTCTGAAACGGTCCGCTGCCGACGACCTCGTGCGGGCGTCCGCGCCGCGCCCGTATGATCGGCGGCCGTGGAGGATCTCGATGACGTGTTCGCCGAACTGCACCCGCTGCTGGCCCGCCATGCCGAGTCGCTCGTCGTCGTGTCCGACGAACCCGGCGACCTGCAGGTCCAGACCCGGCGCCTCGGGCCGAGCGGCACGGCGATGACGTTCGGCGCCGTGCGAACGCACGAAGACCACGTGAGCTTCCAGCTCATGGCGGTCTACAGCCACCCCGCGCTGCTGGAGGACCTCAGCGAAGGCCTGCGCGAGCGGATGCGGGGCAAGGGCAGCTTCGACTTCACGCCAGCGACGACGACGCCCGAGCTCGTCGAGGAGCTCTCGGCGCTCGTCGACGCGGGCCTGGCGCGCTACCGCGCCGACCGGCTGGCCTGAGGTCGAGGCGCACCTCCAAAGCGGGCAGCGGCGCGGGCGGCGCGCGTCATGGCGCGCCCACGCGACGAGCCAGCCCTGGCTAAGCGTCGGGCGGACGCCCTGGCCGGTCGGCGAGGTCGGCCTGACTGACCGCCTGCTGGCCAAAGGCATCGCGCAGCTCGGCTGTTCGGGCGACAAGCTGCTGCGCGCGCGCCACCAGCGTCGCCCGCCCAGCGGCGCCGTCCTGCGCGGCGCGGGTGTCGGCGGCGAGCTCGCGCACCGCCGCCGAGATCTCCAGCAGCTGCGCAGCGGCGTTCTGCTGTGCGGTCGTAAAGCTGTCGCCCGCGGCGACCTTCTGCGCGACCTGCTCGAAGGCGAGCGTCAGGTCGAACTCGGCGGCGCCGGCGGCCTCGCTCAGGACCGTCAGATCGTCCGGCTCGCGCTGCGTGCTCATCCGTCTGTCATCCCATCCCGTCGCGGCCGCCAAACCCGGCGTCGCGTCAGGTCGCCGCCGGCAGAGCGCCGACCCGCGCCGCCTCGCGCGCCACGCGGCGGGCGTCGAAGAAGGCGTTCCTGGAGCCGAGCAGGACGATCCCGATCCGCCGGGCCCCGCGCTCGACGATCGCCACGAGGCAGAACCCCGCGGGCCTCGTGTAGCCCGTCTTCAGACCGATCGCCCCCGGGTAGTGGTCGCGCAGCAGGTGGTTGGTCGTGTACAGGGTGAGCTTCTGCCCCGATCCGGGCCATACGCGCGCATAGCTCTTGCGCGCGATGGTCGTGATCCGCGGCTCGTTCATCGCCCGCATCGCGAGCGCCGCGACGTCCGCGGCGCAGGAACGGTTGCGGCGATCGAGCCCGTGGGAGTCGGCGAAGTGCGTGCAGGTCAGGCCCAGCAGCTGCGCGCGCCGGTTCATGAGCGCCACCCACGCGCGCTCCGAGCCCGCGCCGGCCACCGCGAGCGCCACGGCGGCGTTGTTGGAGGACGAGATCAGCAAGCCCTTGAGCAGCACGTCGGCGCGCACCCGGCGCCCGGCCTTGAGCCCGCTCATCCGCGAGCCGCCCACCTCGTCGGAGGCCTGCGTCAGGCGCACGCTGTCGCCGGGAGCGAAGCGCTCGACGGCAAGCAGCGCCGTCATGATCTTCGTGAGGCTCGCGATCGGCCGCACGACGGTCGCGCGGTGGCGCCACAGGACGCTGCCGTCGGCCAGGTCGAACGCGAGGCCCGCCTTCGGGCCCCGCTTGAGGCGCAGGTGGGGCATGAGCGACGGCTGCGCGAGATTGACGCTCGACGCCCCGGCGGCCTCGGGCAGCGGCCCGACCTCGCGCTGCAGCGCGTCGGCGGGAGCCAGCGGAGGCGGCGCAGGCCTCGCAGGCGGCGCGGCGGTGCGCGCCGCCGGGGCGGCGGACCGCTCGCCTGCGCCGTCGGGGGACACCAGCGTCGCCGTGAGCACGCCCGCGGCCGCGCCGACGAGCGCGACGAGCAGCGCAAGCAGCCTCATCGCGACACCGGGCGGTGCACGAGCGGACTGCCGCTAGGCGGCCGGGCCCGCCGCGGCGACCGGCTCGGCCGGCTCCTCCGCGACGTCGGACGGGTCCGGCGCGCTTGCGCCAGCCTCCCGCGCCCATGCCTCATCGAACTCCACCCGCCACTTGCCCTCCTCGCTCTGCTGCAGCGCCAGCTTCG
>JAHWJM010000407.1 GCA_019348435.1 Actinomycetota bacterium | reverse complement strand
CCCTGGTTCCACGCGACGATCGCGGTGCCGGTGTCGGAGATCGCGACGTCCGGGTCGAGCGCGCTCGTGGCAAGGTCGGGGGCTGGCCTGCGGGTCGCCGAACTGCCCCACCGGTGGCCGCGCCGCCGCCTGGATGATCTGGACGGCGCCGCTGCACTGCCAGACGGACGGCACGGCCGGTCCTGTCGATCGCCACGGCGGGATTGCTGGCGGCCTGGCCCGCGGCGACAGGAAGACGGGGGGGGAGAAGCTGCCGCCGGGCGCGCGAATCGAGGCCTTGATGCGCTGATGGGCGTTGCGCGACGACGGCGTCGAGGTGCCGTGCTGCCGTCGCTCTCGCTCCAGACGGCGACGACGGTCCCGTCACGCGCTACGTCGACGGACTGGGTTCCCGCGTGAGCGCCAGAGAGCTGCTGCGAGGGCAGCCATGTCGGCGCTGCCTGGCGGCGGGTGCGCCGAGAACGAACGCGCCGGTGACAACGGTACCCGCGATTAGTCGGGAGCGCAGCGATCCCTGCCTTCGGAGCCCTACGTTGCTCATCGCGGTCGCAAGCTAGCCGACCAGGTTCTCGCGCTCACCACGTCTGCACGATGGACTACGACGTTGCCCGAACGGTTGCCCGGTCTTCCCGGCGGGGTTTCGAAGCAGCAGCAGCGCGCCCGAGAGGATTCGCACCTCTGACCTTCGGTTCCGTAGACCGACGCTCTATCCAGCTGAGCTACGGGCGCAATTGGGTCGTGCAGCGTAGCGGAGAGGGCGGGATTCGAACCCGCGATGGAGTTTAAACCCCATACTCGCTTAGCAGGCGAGTGCCTTCAGCCACTCGGCCACCTCTCCTGGGGGTCGGTGCTACGTAGTCTAAAGGGGGCGTCGCCGAGTGTGCCTGTGCGCCGGAGGGGTGGCAGAGCGGTTGAATGCACTGGTCTTGAAAACCAGAGTCCGTGAAAGCGGATCGCGGGTTCGAATCCCGCCCCCTCCGCTACGTCACGGAACTGCGCAGGCTCCGTGACAAGTCGCCGCCGCCCTCCGCCTCGCAACGAGCCTCCGCAAAGCGGGTAAGCCCCGTCTCCGCCCGCCGCGTGCGGAAGATCCACTTCAGACAGGAGCTGAGACGTGACGAACCCCGACATCCCCGAGCGCACCCGCGGCGGCCTGGCCGGCAGGATCGCGGGGCGCCTGAAGGAGGCGGCAGGATCCGCGGCCGGAAACCGCGACCTTGCTCGCGAAGGTCGACTGCAACAGGCCCAGGTCGAAGCCGAGGCAGACGCCGACGCCGCCGCAGAGCGCGCAAGCCAGGCCGAGGCAGAGGCCGAGCTCGAGGCGCAGCGCAAGGAGAACGAGATCGAGCGCGAGCGCGTCGAGAACGAGATTGCCGCGCGCGAGCGCGAGGAGACGATCGAGGGCGAGCGCCGCGAGGCGCAGCTCGCCGCCCAGGAGGAGGCGCGCCGCCACAAGGAGGCCGCCAGCCAGAAGCAGCGCCTGCAGGAACGCGGCGCGGACCTCGCCGAGCGTGCCGCCGCGGCCGAGCGCGTCGCCGCAGCGCAGGAAGCGGAGCGCCTGGAGCAGGAGGCGCGCATCGCGCAGGCCGAGGCCGACGCGATCGACCCAGAGGAGCGACGGTGAGCATGCGTGACATCCCGCGCAGCGCGGTCGGCGGCGCTGTCAAGCTGGCCCGCCTGCCGCTCGACATCGCCGTCGCGATGCTCCCCGCCAACGGCCACGGCACCGGCGCGAAGCCCGCCGCCGCGATCGCGGTGGACCGCCTCGAGGCCGCCCTCCGAGATGCTGCCGGCATCGCGCTGTTCGACGAGGAGCTGCGTGAGGACGCGATGCGCCGCCGCATCGCCGCCGACGAGCGCGAGCGCGAGCTGCGCCTGCGCGCCGAGGCCGAGCAGCGCACCGCCGAGGCCGACGAGCGCTTCAGCGCGCGCGTGGACGACGCCGAGGACCACCGCACGGCGGCCGAGAAGCGCGCCGAGCACGAGCGCCAGGCCGCGGAGCGGCGCAGGCAGCAGCGCGCGGCGAGCGCCACGCGCCGCGCGAGCGCACGCAAGGTCGCCAGCCGCAAGACCCGCGCCAAGGTCGAGGAGAAGCTCGAGGAGGAGGCCGACGAGGCCCGTCTCGAGCAGCTCAAGAAGGAGGCCGACGCGCTCGAGGAGCGCGAGCGCGCCCTCACCGCGCAGGCCGAGGCACAGCGCCTGCAGGACACCGCGACGAAGAAGAAGGCGGCGCGCAAGAAGCGCTGACGCGGCGGCGCCGCGTTCATGGTCTGCTGTGCGCCATGACCGACCCGCTCGCTCCCCGGATGCGCTGGTGGGGGTGGGGCGTCGACGGCCACGACAGTCCGCTCCCGCGCTCGGCAGGCGTGCTGCTGCGCGACGAGCTCGGCGTCGGCGGCGCCCGCGCCGCGCCCGTCGCGCTCGAGCGGGTCGCGCTGCCTGAGCCGGCGCTCGGCGCCGCGGCTCGCGCGCAGCTCGCCGCCGCCGCGGGTGGAGCGGGCTTCGTCCGCGACGACCACCTCAGCCGGGTCGCCCACGCCGCCGGGCGTTCCTACCCCGACCTGCTGCGCCTGCGCAACGGCAGGGGCATCGCCGCCCCCGACGCCGTCGTATATCCCGCCGACCACGAGCAGGTCGCGGCGGTCCTCCGCGTCTGCGCGCAGCGGGAGATCGCCGTCGTGCCCTTTGGCGGCGGGACGAGCGTCGTCGGCGGCGTCGAGGCGCTGCGCGCCCAGTTCGCCGCGGTCGTCAGCCTCGATCTCGCCCGGCTCAGCGGGCTGCACGCGCTCGACGAGCGCT
>JAHWJM010000406.1 GCA_019348435.1 Actinomycetota bacterium | reverse complement strand
GGTTCCTTGCGCCGGCCGTGGGTGCGCTTCTCCTGGCACTGATTTCCTCGGCTCCGGCCGCGGCGCAGCAACGGACCCGCGACGAGGCGGGCCGGCTCGCGGCGGCGGTCCGCGCAGCGATCACGCCGGACGGCCTGCGAAAGCATGCCGCGGAGATCGTCCGGCACGAGAGGCCCTCGGGCAGCGCCGGCGAGAACGCCGCGATCGACCACGGCCGGCCCGTGGCGCTCTTCAGCCTGGAGATGTCCGAGACGGAGCTCGCGCAGCGTTTCGTCGCCTCCCAGGGGCGCATCAAGGGCGACGAGCTGCGCAAGGGCCGCGTGCCCGACAGCAAGTGGCCGAAGATCCTGCAGGCGTCGGCGAGGCTCGCCGCGGCGCCGCTGTTCGTGGACGACTCCTCCGACGTCGGGATCATCGAGATCCGCGCCAAGGCGCGCCGGCTGCACCAACAGCAGCCGCTGGGGCTGATCATCATCGACTACCTGCAGCTCATGCGCCCGGACGGCCGCGTCGAGTCGCGCGTGCAGCAGGTCGGCGAGATGAGCCGCGGGCTGAAGATCCTCGCCCGCGAGCTGAACGTGCCGGTGATCGCCCTGTCGCAGCTCTCGCGCGCGGTCGAGACCCGCGGGCAGTCGATCGACTCCAAGCGGCCACTGCTGTCCGATCTTCGTGAAAGCGGAAGCATCGAGCAGGACGCCGACCTCGTGGCGTTCATCTTTCGCGAGGAGTACTACGACAAGGAGAGCGAGCGGGCAGGCATCGCGGACATCATCATCGCCAAGCACCGCAACGGCGCGATCGGCGACGTCGAGCTGACCTTCGCCAAGGAGTACCCGAAGTTCCTCAACTACACCTCGCCCGACCGCTACGCGTGAGGCACGCCCTCCGCCTCCGTGGCCGCGGGCGCGCGGCGATCGGTCCAGACCTTCCATCCCACGACCGCAAGGACGATCGCGACCGGCGCGACCTCGAGCAGCCCGAGGGCCCAGTGTCCTGCGTGTGCAATGGTGATGAACATGGTCGTGATCGCCCGGCGGGGCCGGGGACGCTCGTCGCGCCCCCGGCCTGCGCGGGCAGCCGGTTAGACCGTGGCCGTCCGGCCCCGGGCGCCGCCGGTCGCGGGGCTCGCCAGGCCGACCGCGATACCGCTCACCGCGATCAGGAGGTGCAGCAGGTTGTCGGCCGTGTTGATCGGGATGATCGACAGCAGCAGGCCGCCGTCACCCACGATGAAGCCGAGCACCGTGACGAGCAGGTACACGACGCCGTAGCCGATGGCGAACATGCGCGCGCTGGCGGCGGTCTTGGCCATCGCGATGCCGATCACGCCCGAGAGCAGATGAACGACGTTGTGCCAGCCGTTGATGTCGAAAGCGATCAGCGTGCCGCGCTGAGCATCGTCGCCGATGCCGAAGCTCGGCTCGACGAGAAACCCGAGGATGCCGACGAGCACGAGTACCGCGCCGAGGACCAGGGCATAAATCTGGGCGAGCGTCTTACCTTGCATTGCGAACCTCCTGAAGTGGGGGGAGAACGTCCTGATGGACAATGCGCGCCAACCCCCTCCGGTGGATTAATCCCGCTCACCCCGCCGCCAGGTGACGTACGCTGCCGCGCGGTCCCATGAGCACCGCCCGCCGCCCGCTGCCGATGGCCGAGGATCGCTGCCCGTTCGATCTGTGTGACGGCAGCGGCTTCGTCGTCGACGACGTGACGAACACCGCCAGCGACTGCCGCTGCCGCGCGCAGCGCGTCAGCCGCGCGCGGGCCAAGACGCTCAGCGGCGTCATCCCGCGCAAGTACCGCGGCGTGTCCTTCGACCGGCCGCCGGTGACCGAGATCGCCGGTCCCGTGACCGCCGCCGTGCGCCGCTACGTCAACCGCATCGGCGAGAACCTCGATGCCGGCCGCGGGCTGTGGTTCTTCGGCTCGGTCGGGACGGGCAAGACGACGCTCGCGATGCTCGTCTCGCGCCATGCGCTCGAGGCCGGCCGCAGCGTCGCGATCTATTCGCTCCCGCGGCTGCTCGCCGAGATCCGCACGACGTTCGACGACGATCGCGGCAACTCCTACGTCGACCTGCTCGACCGCCTGACGTCGGTCGACCTGCTGCACATCGACGACGTCGGCGCCGAGAAGACGAGCGCCTGGGTGCTCGAGCAGCTCTACGCGATCGTCAATGCGCGCTACGAGGACGAGCGTGCGGTGATCATCACGACGAACCTCGAGCGCGACGACCTCGCCGAGCAGATCAACGAGCGCACGGTGTCGCGCCTGGAGGAGATGTGCGAGGTCCTGCCGCTGTGGGGCCCCGACGCGCGCCAGCAGCGTCACGACGCGCGCTCCGCCTGAGCCGGCAGCTGCCGCCCGCCCCAGCCAGGGCGGCGGAGCGGGCGCACTAGAATCGCCCGCGCATGCCAGGCATATGCATCGTGGGCGCCCAGTGGGGCGATGAGGGCAAGGGCAAGGTCGTCGACCTCGTCGCCGAGCGCGCGGACGCGATCGTCCGCTTCCAGGGCGGCAACAACGCGGGCCACACGATCATCCGCGACGGCGAGGTCTTCAAGTTCCACCTCATCCCGTCGGGGATCCTCTATCCCGGCAAGCGCTGCATCATCGGCAACGGGGTGGTCATCGACCCGGCCGTGCTGACCGACGAGCTCGACGCGCTGCGCACGCGCAGGATCGACACGAGCGGCCTGCGGATCAGCGCCAACGCGCACGTGATCATGCCCTACCACCTGCTGCTCGACACCGCCGGCGAGACGAAGCTCGGCAAGCTGCAGATCGGCACGACGCGGC
>JAHWJM010000405.1 GCA_019348435.1 Actinomycetota bacterium | reverse complement strand
GTGAACAGCTCGGTCTCGGGCTCGAGCGACTCGACGTCCACGTCGGTGCCCGCGACCGGGATGCCCTCGCCCGTGCCGGGATCCAGGCGCTCGAGCGTCGCCGAGCGCTCGCGCTCGCGGTAGGGGATGTCGGTCGGGCGGCCGCCGCCGGTGCTCATCGGCCGCTCTCCGAGCCCTGCCAGCCGCCGTTCGCCTTCTCCCACCAGCCCGGCATCTGATTCTCGTTGAACGTGAACAGCACCGGCTCGCCGCCGATCGGGAAGTCGCGCCGCTGCGGGTAGCCCTCGTAGTCCTCGGGCATGAGGATGCGCCGCAGCGACGGATGGCCCTCGAAGACGACGCCGAACATGTCGTAGACCTCGCGCTCCTGGTGATCGGCGGTCGGCCAGTTCGGCGTGACGGACGGCACCGCGGGGTTGTCGATCGGGACGCGGAGCTTGACGGTCAGGCGGTCGACGGCGCTCATGTCCAGCAGCTCGTAATGGACGCCGAGGCGCGGCTCCTCGGGGTAATAGTCGACGCCGTGCACGGAGGCGAGGAAGTCGAAGCCCTTCGCGCGCAGGTGCTCGAGGATCGCCACGATCATCGCCGAGTTGACGACGATCTGCGCCTTGTCGCGGAAGTACACGGTGTCGACGACGGACGCCGGTTCGGCATCGCGCAGCTCCTGGGCGAGGAGCTCCAGGCCGACGGCGTCAGGCACCGTGGCCGCTCCCCGGCACCTGGCGAAAGACGTTGACGGCGGTCTCCTGGCCCTCGGCGGGGACGACCTCCTCCGTGCCGTGCGCCTCATGCCCGGCACGCCACGCCATGTCGGGATCCTCCTGGATCATCTTGCGCAGCTTGAGGATCCCGTGCAGGAGCGCCTCGGGGCGCGGCGGGCAGCCGGGCACGTGCACGTCGACGGGCATGAACTTGTCGGCGGGCACGAGCGCGTAGTTGTTGAAGACGCCCATCGAGCTCGAGCAGGCACCCATCGCGATCGCCCACTTGGGCTCGAGCATCTGGTCGTAGATGCGCCGCACGACCGGTGCCATCTTGATCGAGACGCGGCCCGACAGGATCAGCAGGTCGGCCTGGCGCGGCGATGCCCGGAACGCCTCGAAGCCGAAGCGCGCGATGTCGACGCGCGCGCCGACGATCGACATCATCTCGATCGCGCAGCAGGCGAGGCCGAACGTCGCGGGAAACAGCGCGTTGGAGCGCGCCCAGGCGACGGCCCTGTCGAGCGTCGTCGTCAGCACGCGCTCCTCGACGTACTTGTCGAGATCCGCGTCGGGGAGGTCGCCGCGCAGCATGTCGCGGGCACGCAGCTGGCGGATGCGGAAGTCCTCTTTGGAGAGATCGGCGTCGGCGGGGGCGACGGCGAGCTTCTCGCGCTTCACTTCCATTCCAGGGCCCCCCGGCGCCAGTCGTAGATGAAGGCGACGATCAGCAATGCGATGAACAGCGAGACCGCGCCGAGCGCGAAGACGCCGACCGCCTGCAGCTGGATCGCGACGGGATAGAGGAGGATGACCTCGATGTCGAAGATGATGAACAGCATCGCGACGAGATAGAAGCTGATTCCGAAGCGGAATCCGTGCTGGACCTCGGAGGGCAGCCCGCACTCGTACGGGTCCGTCTTGTGCGGGATCGCCCGGCGCGGGCCGAACAGCGCGTTGAGCGCCGCGAAGGTGATGCCCACCACCGTTCCGAGGCCGACGAAGACGATCGCCGGTAGATAGCTGTTGAGCACGACTTCCTTTCTATCAGCTATGTGCCGTTCTGCTCGGATACCCCGTGGATGAGGCGACGATCGCCGGCGTTGCCGCATGGGCCGTGCTTGCGGTCAACGCGCTGGCGGGCGCCTTCGCCGGCTGGCGCTGGTGGATCGTCCAGCCCAGCGACGCCGCGTGGCCGCTGCTGCGGGCGGGGCAGGGGCTCGCGTTCATCCAGGCCCTCGTCGCGGGCGGGCTGTTCGCCTCCGGCTATGCGCCCGAGGATGGGTTGTACTGGCTGTACGCCCTGCTGCCCGTGGCGATCGGGCTGATCGCCGAGCAGCTGCGGGTCGCGTCGGCCGAGCAGGTGCTCGAGAACCGCGGCCTGGCCGATGCTCAGGCGGTCGGCACCCTCCCCGAAGCCGCGCAGCGCTCGGTCGTCCTGGCGATCATGCGCCGCGAGATCGGCGTCATGGCGCTCGCGGCGCTCGTGGTGGCGTTTCTCGCGCTGCGGGCGGCGTTGATCGTCTAGCGGAAGCGGCGGAAGATCGTGAACGAGTTCTGCCAGGCGGGGCGGGTGCTGCGGGAGAACTTCTTCTTCTGGTCGGTGTACATCGTCCAGCTGCCATAGCGGGCCCTGGTCGGCAGCATGCGCATGCGCCTGGACACGATCCCGCACGGGCCCCGTGCGACGCCCAGCTTCACCGACCGCCGCGTCTTGCCCCCGAAGCGGAAATGGATGTAGACGGGCGCGCCGACCTTGAAGCCGCGCGCCGTATAGGTGACCTTCTGCCAGGGGCGCTTGGGGGCCGACGGGTTCAACGTCAGCCCGAAGCGCACGGTTCGAAACTGCGACGCCGCGACGATCGGCGCGGCCGGGTTGGTGCGGTCCTCACCGAAGAGGTTGAACGTCTGCACGTTTCTGTCGAGCGGCCAGGGCAACGGCGGGGCCGCCTCAGTTCCGAACCCGCCCCTCACGGCATCGGCGGGGGCCGACATCAGCAGCAGTGGTGGCTTCGTGCCGGTGTTCGTGTAGACCCTGACGAGGCTGCCCGGGGTGAAGCCGTCGGCGAAGATCGGGATCCTGATGCTCTCGCCCTTGAC
>JAHWJM010000404.1 GCA_019348435.1 Actinomycetota bacterium | reverse complement strand
GCCTCCACGCGCCCCACCCGCGCCGAGGTCGCCGATGTCGCCAACGCGATCCTCGACGGCACCGACGCGGTCATGCTCTCCCAGGAGACGGCGATCGGCGCCTATCCCGTCGAGGCGGTCGCGATGATGGCGTCGATCGCCGCGTCGACCGAGCGGGCGGCGCCCTACCGGCGCTGGAACGAGCACCGCGTCCACCGCGGTGCCCGCGATCCGTCCTACACCGTGGCGTATGCCGTCTGCATGGCCGCCCGCGAGCTCGAGCTCGACGCGATCGTCGTGCCGACGCTGTCGGGCCGCTCGGCGCGGCTCGTGTCGGCGCACCGCCCGACGGTGCCGATCTACGCGCTGTCGCCCGGCCGGGAGACGGTGCGCCGCTGCGGCCTGATGTGGGGCGTGCGCGGCGAGTTCCTGCGCAAGCACAAGGTCACCGAGGAGCTGCTGCTCGACGCCTGCCGGCGCGTGGTCGAGTTGGGATGGTGTGAGCGCGGCATGCGCGTCGCGGTGACGGCGGGCCTGCCGAGCGGCGTGCCGGGCTCGACGTCGCTCTTTCAGGTCCAGGAGGTGTAGCTAGCCGGTGGTGGGGGCCCTGCCGACGCGCCCCCGGGCGCGCTCGGCGCGCAGCAGCACGACGCCCGTCAGCGCCATCACCACGAGCGCCGCGTACGCGACGATCGCCTCCGGCGAGGTGAGGTCGTCAAGCGAGCCGCCGAGCGCCGTGTAGGCGAACGCGCGCGGGGCGACGCCGATCGCCGTCGCCGCCGCGAAGGCCGGCAGCCCGACCCGCGTGAGTCCCGCCGCGTAGTTGACGAGCGAGTACGGCACGCCCGGCGCGATGCGCGCGTAGAGCACTGCCCAGAAGCCGCGCCGCTCGATCCAGTCCTGCAGCGGCCGCACCCGCTCGGGCGTCAGCGTCTGCACGGCATCGTGGGCGAAGAAGCGCGCGATGCAGAACGCGAGCACGGCGCCGAGGGTCGCGGACGCGATCGCCACCGGGGTGCCGAGCGCCGTGCCGAACAGCAGCCCGCTCGCGCCCGCCAGCAGCGGTCCCGGAAACAGCGCGCACGTCAGCAGCGCGCTGGCGACGATGAACGCCGGCACGGCGGTGGCGCCGAGCGGGTCGATGACATCGTGCACGCGGTCTGAGGAGAGCCCGCCGCTGGAGGCGACCGTGAGGAACACCGCGGCCAGCAGGACGACGAAGGCGGCGACGCGCCAGCCGGCTGCGCCGCGCGTCACGCGGCGCCGCGAACGACCGCTGCCGGCGGGTGCGACGCGTAGAACTCGGCCTCCTGGCGGCCGAGCTCGGTCACGGGGTCGTCGCCGTAGATCCACTCGCGCGCGATCCGGTGCCAGTTGCCCTTGGCGCGCAACTGGCTCATGACCGCCAGCGTGAGCATCTCCAGGCGGCGACCGAAGAGGTGGTCGGCGGGCAGCGTCTCGTGGCGCATCTTCGAGAAGTGCGAGGAGCGCGGGTCGGACATCTCGATCATGACCTCGGTGGCGATCTCCGGCGTGAGCTCGACCTCGGCGTCCTCGAGATACCACCACGTCATGTCGCGCACCTGGGCGAGGATCCCCTCCGGCGTATAGAACTCGGGCTTGGCGATGAAGCCGCCGGCGTGGAGGTGATCGATCAGCGCCTGCCCGTCGCCCTCGCGCGCGATCCGCTGGATCTTCAGCTCGAACTCCGCGATCGCGGCGGGGATGCGCTTGAACAGGCCGAAGTCGAAGAACGCCATGCGCCCGTCCTCGAGCAGCAGCGAGTTACCGGGGTGCGGGTCGCCCGAGAACTGGTGGTGGCGGTACATGCAGCCGAAGTAGAAGCGGTAGACGATCTCGCCCACGCGGTCGCGCTCGTCCTGTGGCAGCTGCTTGAGCTCCTCGAAGCCGAGGCCCTGCACGAACTCGCTGACGATGACCTTCTCGTGCGAGAGCCGCGTGACGACCTCGGGCACGACGATGAACGGGTGCCCGCGGTACAGCCGCGCGACCGTGCGCTGGTTCTGGGCCTCGAGCTCGTAGTCGAGCTCCTCGTCGATGCGCGAGCGGATCTCGTCGCCCATCGCCTTGGGGTCGAGGCCCGGCGCGACCATCTTCATGAGGCGCAGGATGATCCCGAGGTTCTGCATGTCGGCGCGGACGGCCTGCGCGACGCCGGGATACTGCACCTTCACCGCCACCGCGCGGCCGTCGTGCAGGCGCGCCTTGTAGACCTGTCCGATCGATGCGGCGGCGATCGGCACGGGGTCGAACGTCTGAAAGACGTTCTCGATCGAGTCGCCGTACTCGCTCTCGACGACCTTCTTCATGTCCTTGAAGCTGACCTTCGGCGCGGCGTCGCGCAGCTCGGCGAGCTTGGCCTGGAACTCGTCGCGGTACTCCTCGGGGACGAGGCCGACGTCGAGAAACGACATCACCTGGCCGAGCTTCATCGCCGCGCCCTTCATCGTCCCCAGCGTCTCGAGAACCTTCTCCGCCGTTTCGGCGTGAAAGCGGGCGTCGGCGGCTTCCCCGTCGCGAAGGCGACGGACGCGGGAGGTCAGATATCCGGTGCTCGTCGATGCTCCGAGCCGCGCGATGTTGGCGCCGCGCTGTGCGCGCGAACCCATGGATCCGTCGCCTGAGGGGGGTGGATCTTCGGGGGTGGGCATGGAGGCCATTCTGCCGTCCTCGACGGATCGGCTCCGACCATGCTGCCATCGGCCCGTAGTCTGGCCGGATGCAGGCACTGTTATGGGGCAAGGACTACATCGATCTCGGCGAGGTCGCCGTGGAGGCGGTGGGGGATCGCGCGGCGGTCGCCCTGAC
>JAHWJM010000403.1 GCA_019348435.1 Actinomycetota bacterium | reverse complement strand
GGCGACAGGCGCGCGTAGAGCGGCAGGACGCCCACCTCCTGCGGCAGGCGCCCTGCCAGAGCCTCGGCCGTGTCGCGGATCTCGCGCTCGCCGCTGAGGAACACGAGCACGTCGCCGGGCGCGTCGCATAGCAGCTCCTCGACGGCGTCGCCGATCGCGTCGACGGGATCGTCCTCCTCGACGATCGGCCGGTAGCGGACCTCGACCGGATACGTGCGCCCGGAGACCTCGACGACCGGCGCCCCGCCGAAGTGCTCGCTGAAGCGCGCGGTGTCGATCGTCGCGCTCGTGATGACGAGCTTGAGGTCGGGCCGGCGCGGCAGCAGCTGCTTGAGGAAACCGAGCAGGAAGTCGATGTTCAGGCTGCGCTCGTGTGCCTCGTCGAGGATGATCGTGTCGTAGCGGCGCAGCAGGCGGTCGCGCTGGATCTCGGCCAGCAGCAGGCCGTCGGTCAGCAGCCGGACGAGCGTGTCCTGGCTCGTCTTGTCCTCGAAGCGCACCGCATAGCCGACCGCCCCGCCGAGCTGCACGCCCAGCTCCTCGGCGATCCTCGTCGCGACGGTGCGGGCGGCGATCCGCCGCGGCTGCGTGTGGGCGATCGCGGTGCGCCCGAGCTCGAGGCAGATCTTCGGCAGCTGCGTCGTCTTGCCCGAACCGGTCTCGCCGGCGACGATGACGACCTGGTTGGCGGCGATCGCCTCCAGCAGGTCCTCGCGCCGCGCGCTCACCGGCAGCTCGGCGGGATAGGTGATCTTCAGGTCGGTGTCCGCCACGATCGCCATCGCACCGAGCATACGGCTGCGATCATCGCCTCCATGGACGGCGTGCGGATCGACAAGTGGCTCTGGGCGGCGCGCTTCTTCAAGACGCGCACGCTCGCGGCCGACGCCGTCAAGGGCGGCCGCGTGGAGCTCGGCGGCGCGCGCGTGAAGGCCAGCAAGGAGGTCGTCGCCGGCGACGAGCTGCGGATCACGATCGGCCAGGTGCGCCGCACGGTGATCGTGCGCGGCGTGTCCGACAAGCGCGGCCCCGCGAAGGTCGCGGCGACGCTCTACGAGGAGACGCCGCAGAGCGTGGCGGCGCGCGAGCTTGCCGCCGAGCAGCGGCGGCTGCAGTCACCGCCGCCCGGCGCCGACCTCGGCATGCGCCCGACGAAGCGCGACCGGCGCCGGCTGGACTCCGCCCGTGGGGGCCGGCGCTGAGCGACGGCGATGAATCTCACCCAGGGACACCTCGTCGGCGTCGTGCGTCCCGGCTGAGCGGGTCGCCCGCGGGAGACAGCCGTCCGAGAGCCTCAGTCCACGGCGCGCGCGACGGCGCGCACGAACGGCGCCGCAAGCGGCTCGCTGCGCCGCACGAGCTCGGCGATCGCCAGCCCGACGATGATGTCGGCGACGTAGTGCTCGCCGAGGTAGACGATGGCGTACGCGGCCGCGGCCACGTACGACCAGCCGATCGCCCCGTAGACCGGCCCGACCTCGGCCAGGCCCATCGCCGTGATCGCAGCGGATGAGATGTGATCGGAGGGCATCGACCCCCACGGGTTGCCCGGCACGACGCCCTCGCTCGGAGGCGGGCGTTTGAGCACGTCGCAGACGACGAGCCGCGCGACCCGCTCGATCTCGCCGCCCATCCGCCCCTCCTTCTCCGACGCCCACCACGGCGGCGCCTCGGGCGCGAAGAAGTAAAACGGGCAGGTCAGGTGGTAGGCCGCCGCCAGCCGCGCCCCCGCGCGCGGCACGAACTCCTCGTGGCGCGCGCTGAGGTAGACGAGCAGGATGTGGGGCAGAAACCAGGAGCCGTAGACGGCGGTGACGAGCTTGTCGAGCAGCGTCACCTCGCGCCGGCGGCGCAGCGCGTGCTGCAGCCGCAGGCCGGGCGGCACGCCCAGGCCGACGACGGTGTCGAAGCGGATCGGCTCATCGATCCACAGCCGCCTGCGCAGCTTCTCGGGCTCGTCGTAGGGCAGCTCCCAGCCCAGCTTGAAGAGGTGCAGGTAGCCGGCGGCCACCGCCGCGTAGCGCCTGCGGCCCTTGGGGACGGCGATCGCCAGGCCGAGCGGCGGGACGCAGCCGAGCGTCAGCGTCAGGGCCGGGTGCATCCCCAGGCGCTTGCGTGCGGCGATCAGGGCGACCGCGACCGGGACGCTGGCCGCGGCGATCGCCACCGGGGCGCGAGAGCCCGAGCGAATCCGGCGGTTGACGGCACCCGACACGCTGTCGAGCACGGGCTGCACGGGCTGCAGCAGCGACGGCCCGTGGGGACCGCGGCGCCGGTACCACGCTGGCCGGGTCGGCATGTTTGGCAGCGTAGCCACGGCCGCGGGCCGCTGTCCTGGCTGTGAGGTGCTCGGCGCGCCGGCGCTCGCCCGCGCGCGTGCGGCTCGCGGCGCAGCGGCTGGAGGAACTCGCCGCGGACGAGGCGCAGGCGGCGCCGGTGCGCGCTGCCGCGATCGAGCGCCCTCGTCCTACGCGTTGATCCGCTTGACGTCCTCGGGCTCGTCGTCCTTGGAGTGCATGCTCGTCAGCGAGTTCTTGAACTCCCGCATGCTGTTGCCGAGCGACTTCCCGGCTTCGGGCAGACGCTTGGGGCCCAGCACGATGAGCGCGATGACGAGGATGATGACGAGTTGCATGGGTCCGACCGGCATGGGCAGCTCCTGTGAATCGATGCTTGTCATGAGATGTAGCGGGCCGGCGCGGCCATCAGATCACCGCGAGGATCGCGAGAGGCTGATCAGGCGGGGGTCCTGGTGTTGACCGCCGGCGGGTCCGGGGTCCGGGCGCTGACCTGGTCGAACTCATAGAACTTC
>JAHWJM010000402.1 GCA_019348435.1 Actinomycetota bacterium | reverse complement strand
GATGGCCGTGCCGAGCAGCGCACCGGCCACGACAAGGGCGGCCTCTCCGCGCCGGCGACGGATGTTGCGCCTGGCCATGGTGACCAGTCCGCGCTGACGCACCGCTGTCACCAGCAGCGGCAGCAGCAGCAGGCCAACGAGGGCGGCGAGGACGGCGACCACGGTCACGAGGTCACCGCGGCGGGGGTCAGCTGCAGCTCGCGAGGGGTCTGGTCACCGACGACAAGACCGTCGCGCACCTCGACGAGGCGCTGGCCGCGATGATGGAGCTGGCGGGGGCCGCGAACGGCTACGCCGAGAGCCAGGCACCATGGGTGCTCGGCAAGGCTGGGGACATCGAGCGGTTGGGGCAGGTGCTGGCGGTCATGGCCGAGGCCTGCCGGATCATCGGGCACCTGCTCTCGCCGGCCGCGCCGGAGGGAGCGCGCCGCCTGCACGAGCAGCTCGGCGTGCCGCCCCCGTACGACGAGCGCGGCGGCGGCGGCCCGGGCCCGGTCGAGCGCCTCGTCGAGCTTGGACGGGTCGCGGCCGCCGGCCACGGCCAGCTCAGGGCCCTTGCCGCCCCCGCCGCCGACCGTGCGGGCCGCGTCGGCGATCAGCTCGCCGGTCAGCGGGTCGAAGTGCTGCAGGCGCTCGACCTCGTCGCCGAACAGGGTCGCCCTGAACGCGCTCTCCTCGTAGGCGGGGAACACCTCGAGCGTCTCGCCGCGCACGCGGAACGTGCCGCGGCCGAGCACGGTGTCGTTGCGCGTGTACTGGATCGACACGAGCTTTCGCAGCAGCGCGTCGCGATCGACGATGTCGCCCTTGCGCAGGACCTGCATGTTCATCTCGTAGGTCTCCGGGGAGCCGAGGCCGAAGATCGCCGACACGCTGGCGACGATGATCACGTCGCGACGCGCGAACAGCGCCGCCGTCGCGGCGTGGCGCAGCCGGTCGACCTCCTCGTTGATCGCCGAGTCCTTCTCGATGTACAGGTCGCGCGAGGGGACGTACGCCTCGGGCTGGTAGTAGTCGTAGTAGGAGACGAAGTACTCGACCGCGTTGTCGGGGAAGAAGCTCTTGAACTCGCCGTAGAGCTGGGCCGCGAGCGTCTTGTTGGGCGCGAGGATGAGGGCGGGGCGTTGGGTCTCCTCGATGACCTTGGCCATCGTGAAGGTCTTGCCCGACCCGGTGACGCCGAGCAGCACCTGGTCGCGCTCGGCCCGGCGCACTCCGCCGACGAGCTCGGCGATCGCCTGCGGCTGGTCGCCCGCGGGCCTGAACTCGGACGTGATCTTGAACGGGGGCATGGCGCGGTTGTGCACGATAGCCGCGGCTGCTTCCGGCTCCCGTCCCGGCGGGTCCAGGCCGGCAACGGCCTGCACTACGACAGCCCGAGCTCGCGGCTGTACGTCTCGCGGTAGCGCACGCGGGCGTCAAGCACGCGGTCGACGTACTCGCGCGTCTCCGTGAAGGGGATCTGCTGCTTGCCGAACGCGCGCTCGGACAGGCTCGCGTCCGCCAGCCAGCGATCGACGTTGCCCTCACCGCCGTTGTAGGCAGCCAACGCCAGGACCGTGTTCTGGTCGTAGCGGCGCAGCAGGTAGCGCAGGTAGAACGCGCCGTAGGAGATGTTGATCTGCGGCGTCGACAGGTCGCCCTGCTCGAAGGCGGTCCCACCCGAGAGGGTCGCGATGTAGCGCGCCGTCTGCGGCGTGATCTGCATGAGCCCGCGCGCCCCGGCCTGCGACGTGGCATCGGTGAAGCGCGACTCGGCGTAGATCACCGCCGCCAGCAGCGACGGATCGAGCTCCTTGGCGCGCGCCTGCTGGCGGATGATGTCCTCGTGCGCGAGCGGCAGCGCGAGCTCGCGCACGACGTCGGACAGGCGCGGCACGATGACGGCGGCGGCCAGTCCGGCCATCAGCGCGACCCCCAGGACGAGCGTCAGGCGGCGGCGCCGGCGACGGCGAACCACGTTGCGCGAGCGGCGCTGCGTCGCCGCTCGCGCCGTCATCGGACGGGCGCTCATGGGCGCCTTAAACTCGCGAGCAGCTCGGACAGCTCGGCCTCGAGCTCCTCCAGCGTGCCGCTGTTGCGCACGGTGTAGGTCGCGCGGCGCGCCTTCTCCTCCTGCGGCAGCTGGCGCGCGGCGCGCGCATCGGCGCCGACGTGGCCGCGCACGGCGGAACGCCGCGCGCGCACCTCCTCGTCGGCGACGACCGCGACCGTGGCGTCGTAGATGTCCTCCATGCCGGCTTCGAAGAGCAGAGGCGTCTCGACCACCGCGGCGGCGGGAGGCGGCTCGCGCGCGGCGACCTCCTCACGCCAGGCAGCGACCCGCGCACCCACGCGAGGCCAGATCTCGCCCTCCAGCCAGGCGCGCTCCTGGGGATCGGCGAACGCGTGCGCGGCGACCGCCGCACGGTCGACGACCCCGTCCGGAGCCACGTCCGCCCCCCAGCGCGCGACGACGGCGTCGCGCAGTCCCGGGGTCGCGTAGAGCTCGTGGACGATCGTGTCGGTCGAGAGCGTCGCTGCACCGAGCCGCTCGAGCGCCTCGAGCGCCGTGGACTTCCCCGCTCCCAGTCCGCCGGTCAACCCGACGAAGGGGACGCGTGCCACCGCCGCGTCAGACGGTTGATCTGGCCGCGCGAGCGGTCATCTACGTCGCGGCCGGCTCGTCCGCCTCGGACTCGGCCGTCGCGGGATCGTCGGCGTCCGGCTCAACCGGCTCGGGCTCCGCGGCCGCCTCGGCCGCGGCCCTCGCGGGATCGTCGGCGTCCGGCTCGACCGGCTCGGGCTCCGCAGCCGCCTCGGCCGCGGGCTCGGCAGTCGCCTC
>JAHWJM010000401.1 GCA_019348435.1 Actinomycetota bacterium | reverse complement strand
AAATGGGTTCGGTGGAGCTGCTGTCGCGCGAGGGCGAGATCGCCATCGCCAAGCGCATCGAGGCCGGCCGCGAGGCCATGATCGCGGGCCTGTGCGAGAGCCCACTCACCTTCCAGGCGATCATCATCTGGCGCGACGATCTCAACAACGGCAACGTGCTCCTGCGCGACATCGTCGATCTGGAAGCGACGTATGCGGGGCCGGAAGGCAAGGCGCCGGCGCCCGCCGTCGTGCCGGACGAGGAGGTGCCGCCGCCCTTGCCCGAATTCGCCGGCGAGGGCGAGGACGACGAGGACGATTTCGAGAACAGCATCTCGCTCGCCGCCATGGAGGCGGAGATCAAGCCGAAGGTGCTGGAGACCTTCGACCGCGTCGCCGACGCCTATCCGCGCCCGGCCCGCAGGCGCGAGCACGAGCCCCAGCCGCAGCGCGCGCCGGTCGCGCCCCGGCAGCGCCAGCGCGGCGACTGACGGCCGACGCCGGGCTTCTGCCCGCGCGGCGCGAACGCGCTGCGCATCGGGCTAGTCGTCGCCCTGCTGGTCCTTGGCCTTCTTGTCTTCGTTGCCGGCGGCCTCGCCACCGCCGGCCTGGGCCTGCGCCTCCTCGAGCGTCTGGCGGACGAGGCCCCGCCGGTCGTTGCTGCGCTCCAGGCGCTCCTGCAGGTACGGGATCGCGGCGGCCGGATCGCCCGTCGCCATGAGCGCCGTCCCGAGGTTGTACAGCGCGTAGTGGTAGTTGACGTTCGAGGTGTCGCCGGCCGCGCGGAACCCCTCCACCGAGCGGCGCAGGAGCGGGACGGCGTCGGCGTTGTTGCCGGCCTGCATGAGGCTGTAGCCCTGGTTGTTGAGGGCGGTCGGCGATGCGGAGCTCGTGTCGGCGGCCGGCGGCGGGGGCGGCGGGGCCGGGGGCGGGGTCGCCGGAGGATCCGAGGCGCTGTCGTTCTGCGACCCGGCGTCCGCGGCCCCCGATTGCGACTGCTGCGAGGTCGCCGTCTCCGCCCGCTCGCGTTCGCTGGCGCCGTCTTCGCCACCGCTGGCGAGCGCGATCGCGAGGACGACCGCCGCGACGACTGCGGCCGCGACGCCGATCGGGAGCCACGGAGGGATCTTGCGGCGCGGATGTGAATCGTGATCTGCGACGACGCGCGGGCCGGCGGGGGAGGAGCTCCGATGGCGCTCGCCGGCTCCGGCGGCGGCGCCCGCGGCGCCCGCGGCGCCCGCGGCCGGGACGATCGGCGGCATCGGCCGTGTCGATTCCACGCGCTTCGTGGGCGCGGTTCGGGCTCCCAGCGCCTTCTCGATCTCACCCACGAGCGCGGCAGCCGTGGCGGGACGGTCGCCTGGGTCCTTCGCCAGGCCGCGGCCGAAGATCGGGTCGATCGAGTCCGGCAGCTCGGGCGCCGCCTGCGACGCCTTCTCGGGCTGGTCCTCGACGTGCTGGCGCGCCTGCGCGGTGGCCGGCCCGCCGGCGAACGGCCGCTGCCCCGTCAGCAGCTCGTAGGCCACCACGGCCAGCGCGTAGCGGTCGCTGGCGGCGGTGGCGGGGCGGCCCATCGCCTGCTCGGGCGACAGGTAGGCGGCGGTGCCGAGCACCTGGCCGGTCTGCGTCATCTGCGTGTCGTCGGCGAGGCGTGCGATCCCGAAGTCGCCGACGGCGAGCCGGTCGTTGGCGTCGAGGAGGAGGTTTGCGGGCTTGACGTCGCGGTGCACGATGTCCGCGGCGTGCGCCGCGTCGAGCGCCATCGCCGCCTCGCGCAGCCAGCGCAGCGCGGTCTCGCGCGGCACCGGCGCGCCGCCGTCCTTCGCCGCGCGCAGCCGGTCGGCGACGGTCCCGCCGCTGAAGTACTCCATGACGATGTAGGCGTCCTCGCCATGCTCGCCGGTGTCGAAGATCGTCGCGATGTGGGGATGCTCGGACACGCGAGCGGCGGTGCGCGCCTCGCGCTGAAAGCGAGCCCGGGCACCGCGGTCGGCGGCGTATTGAGCGCCGAGCACCTTGACCGCGACGACCCGTTGCAGCAGGAGGTCCTCGACCTCCCAGACGGACGCCATCCCGCCGCTGGCGATGTGGCGCGTGACGCGATAGCGCTCGGGCAGCTCGATTCCGGAGGCGAGCGGCATCTGGCCCGGAAGATACCCGTCGCTCCGCCGCGCCCAACGTCGCTGTCGGTTTGGGCGGGTCGTCGCGAGGCGACCCACTACACTGCGACCCGCGATGGCCAAGGTATGTCACAGCTGCGCCAAGAAGCCGGCGTTCGGCCATAGCCGGAGCCATTCCATGCGCGCCACCAAGCGCCGCTTCAATCCGAACCTGCAGAAGGTGCGGGTGCTCATCGGCTCTGCTCCGCGCCGCGTCTACGTGTGCACGCGCTGCCTGAAGGCCGGAAAGGTCCAGAAGGCCCTCTAGGCGCGACCCGTCGCTCGCCGGTCGCCGGTGGCGACCGCGCCAGGCACGACACTGGATTGTCCATGGATCCGAGCCTCGTCCGCTTCCGCGCCGTCGTCGAGGGTGCCCTCGTGCACCTCGAGTCGCGCCGCCAGGAGATCAACGACCTCAACGTCTTCCCGGTCGCCGACGGCGACACGGGCGACAACATGGCGATGACGATGCGGGCGGTCCTCGACGAGCTCGACGCGATCGGCGACACGCTGCCGGTCGACCAGCTCGGGCGCGAGGAGCTAGTGGCGGTCGTCGCCCGCGCGGCGCTGCTCGGCGCGCGCGGAAACAGCGGCGTGATCCTCTCGCAGATCGTCAGGGGCGCCGCCGAGGAGCTTGCCTCCCGGCCCGGCGAGCTGATCGACCCGGTGCTGGTGTCGGCCGCCTTTGCGCGCGCCGCGGACG
>JAHWJM010000400.1 GCA_019348435.1 Actinomycetota bacterium | reverse complement strand
ACGGCACCGGCGCGATCATGGCCGTGCCGGCGCACGACGAGCGCGACTTTGCGTTCGCTCAGACCTACGGGCTGCCGATCAGGCGGGTCATCGAGTCACCGCAGACCGCGCAGACGCCGTGCGAGGACGAGCTTCAGGGGCTGCCCTACAGCGGCGACGGGCCGCTCGTGAACTCCGCGCCGGAGTTCGACGGCATGGGCAACCGCGCGGCGCTGAGCGCGATCGTCGCCTGGCTCGAGCGCGAGGGCAAGGGCCGTGCGTCGGTCAACTACCGCCTGCGTGACTGGCTCATCTCCCGGCAGCGCTACTGGGGCACGCCGATCCCGATCATCCACTGCCCGGTTTGCGGACCGGTGGCGGTCCCCGACGAGGACCTGCCGGTCGTGCTGCCCGAGGTCGAGGACTACAAGCCGCGCGGGCGCTCGCCGTTGGCGGCGGCCGAGGAATGGCTACGTACGACGTGTCCGCAATGCGGCGCCGCGGCCGAGCGCGAGACCGACACGATGGACACGTTCGTCGACTCGTCCTGGTACTTCCTGCGCTACTGCGACGCGGGCAACGAGGCGGCGGCGTGGGACCCGGCGGTCGTCGCACGATGGATGCCGGTCGACCAGTACATCGGCGGCGTCGAGCACGCCATCCTGCACCTGCTCTACGCGCGCTTCTTCACGAAGGCGCTCGCCGACCTCGGTCACCTGCCGGCCGAGATCCAGGAGCCGTTCGCGGCGCTCTTCACGCAGGGCATGATCCTGCGCGACGGCGAGAAGATGTCCAAGAATCGCGGCAACGTCGTCTCGCCGAAGACGATCGTCGAGCAGTACGGCGCTGACACCGCGCGCGCCTACATCCTGTTCATCGGCCCCCCCGACCAGGACGCCGACTGGTCGGACAGCGGCATGGAGGGGGTGCACCGCTTCCTCGGGCGCCTGTGGCGCCTGAGCGCCGAGGCCGCCGCTGATCTGCCCGACCACCCGCTGCCGGCCTCGGCCATGAGCAACCAGGACGACGAGCGGCTCATGCGCAAGGCGCACTGGGCGATCGACAAGGTCACGAGCGACATGAGCGAGCGCTTCAACTTCAACACCGCGATCGCCGCCGTGATGGAGATCGTCAACGAGGTCACGCCGGCCAAGCGCGCCGACGCCTCACCGGGCGCGGTGCGCTTCGCGCTGAGCACCGCGGCCTCGCTGCTGTTTCCCTTCGCGCCGCACGTCGCGACCGACGCCTATCACCGGCTGACCGGCGACCGTGTCTGGGAGCAGCCCTGGCCGGCGGCCGACCGCGCGTTCATCGAGACCGCCACGTTCGAGCTCGTGCTGCAGGTCAACGGGAAGGTGCGCGATCGCGTGCAGGCGCCCTCGGACGCCTCCCGCGAGCAGCTCGTCGCGCTGGCGCGGGAGTCCGAGCGCGTGCAGCAGTTCATCGACGGCAACCAGGTCGTCAAGGAGATCGTCGTGCCGGGCAAGCTCGTCAACGTCGTCGTGCGTCCCGCGTAGCCCGCGCCATGGCCGCGGCGCCGTACGTGGCCGTGGTGGGCGCCGGCGGCACCGTCGCGGCGGAGCTGCTCGCGCTCGCCGAGGCGGTCGGTGGGGAGCTCGCGCGGCGCGGCGCGGTCGTCGTGACGGGTGGGCTGGGCGGTGTCATGGAGGCCGTCTGCCGCGGTGCGCGCGCGGCGGGCGGAACGACCCTCGGGATCCTGCCGGGGACCGACCGCGCCGAGGCGAACGCGTTCGTCGACGTCGCCGTGACCACCGGGATGGGCGAGCTGCGAAACGGGCTCGTCGTGCGTTGCGCCGATGCGCTCGTCGCTGTCGGCGGCGAGTACGGGACGTTGTCGGAGATCGCCCTCGCGCTGAAGGCCGGCAAGCCGGTCGCAGGCCTCGGGACGTGGCAGATCGACGGCGTGCGGGCGGCGGCGGATCCGCGCGAGGCGGTCGCGCACGTGCTTGGACTCGGGTCGTGAACGAGCTCGACCGGCGCGGCATCCGGCTCGCCGAGCTCGTGGCGGTTCTGTCTCTCGGCACCGATCTCGGGCTCGGGCAGCCCATGGAGCACGTGCTGCGCCAATGCCTCATCGCCCTGCGGATCGCCGAGCGGCCCGACCTCGACGAGGAGGAACGCGCGGTGCTCTACTACACCGCGCTGCTGGCCTACGTCGGTTGCCACGTCGACGCGCACGAGCAGGCGAAGTGGTTCGGCGACGACCTCGTCGCCAAGGCGGACGCGCGGATGTTCGACTTCGATGGCGGCCGCTCGGACGTCGCGTACCTGATCGGCCACCTCGGCGCCGGGCGGCCGCCGCTCGAGCGGCTGCGGCTGGGCATGGCGTTTCTCAGTGGCGCGGGCCGGCGAGCGGCAGGCGCCATGTTCGACAACCACTGGCTCGCGACGGCGGGGCTGGCGCGGGCGCTGCAGCTCGGCGATCCGGTGCTCGACAGCCTGGAGCAGACCTTCGAGCGGTGGGACGGCAGGGGGCTCTGCCAGGCTCGCGGCGCGCGATGTCCGGTGACTGCGCGCGTGACGGCGCCCGCGTTGCCCTCGCGCAGCGTCCCGGGCCTCGAACAAGATCTCCGCGACCCGGATCCGAAAGTGCGGCGTGCCGCTGCGCGAGAAGCGGCGAAAGACGGCGACGCGAAGCTCTTGCTCGAAGCCTCCCGCGATCGCGATCAAGAGGTCGCGATCACGGCGACCGACGGGCTCGGCAAGCTGCACGCCCGCGGTGAGCTTCCGGCCAGCGAGCTGATCGCGCGCGTGGTCGACAAAGCGATCGACGAGCGCGTGCGCGTGTCGGCGATCAACGGGCTCGGGGTTGTCGCGTCGCCGGAAGCATCGAAGACGCTCGTCGAGCT
>JAHWJM010000003.1 GCA_019348435.1 Actinomycetota bacterium | reverse complement strand
CTCACGCGCGAGCAGGTGTTGGCCCCCGGAATCGAGCTCGCCCGAACCGGCCTCGACCTGACAGAGGCGCAGGCTTACTGCCACCACATCCTGCGCAACATCCTGGTTCGCCGCGACGCCAGCAAGCAGATATTCGCCCCCTCCGGGCCCATGCTGGGTGAGGGCGAGCACTTCGCCCAGCCGGGTCTCGCCCGCACGCTCGAGGCGCTCGCAGCCGACGGGGCTCGCACCTTCTACGAGGGAGACATCGCCGCCGAGATCGTCGAGGACCCCGACGCGCTCTGGGAGGTCGGCGTCAGCGTCTTCGAGCGCTACCAGGGGCCGTACACCGACGAGCTGCGGCCGATGGTGGAGACCACGCTCCGCAACCGCGTGGCGGTGAAGGTGGACGTCGAGCGGGTGCGCTCCTGGGACCACCGCAAGCTCGGGATGGGCCCCATGGGCCCGCCGGGCGGCACCACCGCCGGCGGCGGCCGCGGAGCCAGCAGCGGCAGATCGATCGCCCGTACGGCCGCCGAGACCTCGCGATCGCGCTGTGCGGTCGAAGCGGCCGCGCCCGACGGCAGCGCGCCCAGCAGGCTGAACAGCGTCAAAAGCGCGAGAGGCGCGTAGAGGGCGTATGGCGAGTGCATGGTGCCCTTACGGCCCCTGCAGGGAATCACATAGCCAGGCGCACTACGAACGAGCCGGCATCAGCATCGGCAACTTCATGTGGTCGCATGGGTCAGGCGACAGCACCAGCCCGCGCCGGCGCCACGGCGGACGGGGCCCTACTGCGGGCGCGGGCTACGCCGCCTCGCGCAGCGCTTCGATCTCGCGCAGCCCGGCGAGCCGCTCGAGCGCGCGCTCTTCGATCTTGCGCGTCTCGGGCTGGGTAATCCCCAGCCGCCGGCTCGCCTCGCGGATGCCGACCGGGCCGTCGGCGCCGTTGACCCCGTAGCGCAGGGTCACGACCATGCGCTCCTCGTCGGGCAGCCCTTCGAGCGCGCGGCTCAGGGTGTCCTCGATCAGCGCCACCTCGACCTCCTCGGCGGGGCCGGCGCGCTCGTCGCCGAGCAGCTCCCCGAGTGCGGTCTCGCCCTCGGTCCCGACCGGTCGGTCGAGGCTGGTCACGGTGCGCGTGAGGTCAGACATCGCGGTGACCTGCGCGAGCGGCAGCTCGGCCTCGGCGGCGATCTCCTCTTCCGTGGGGTCGCGACCCAGCTTGCTGGCCAGCGTGCGTCGTGAGCGCTCGATCTTGCGCTCGCGCTGAGCGATGTTCGTCGGCACGCGGATCGTGCGGGCCTTGTTCTCGATGCCGCGCTGAACGGCCTGGCGGATCCAGTACGTCGCGTACGTCGAGAACTTGTAACCGCGCCGCCAGTCGAACTTCTCGGTCGCGCGGATGAGGCCGAAGATGCCCTCCTGGATGAGATCGAGCAGCGGCAGCTCGTTTTGTGGATAGCGCTTGGCGATCGAGACGACGAGCGCGAGGTTGGAGTTGATCATGCGCTCCTTCGCCTCCGGGTCGCCCTGCTCGATGCGCTTTGCGAGCTCGATCTCCTCGTCTGCGGAGAGCAGCGGGTGGCGGCGGATCTCGTTGAGGAAGAGCCCGAGCGCGTCCGTTGTCGCGACGGCCAGGCCGCCGTTGCTGTACTCGGTCGCCGCGGGCACGTTGCTGCGCCCGCAGTCGTCGGTGACGTCGATTCCGCGTACCTCGAATTGCTCGTGCAGCTGGCAGAGGTCATCGTCGGGAACGCCGAGCCGGCGCGCGATCTGGTCGAGCTCGGAGAGGTTTACGCACCCGGACTCCTCTGCTGTGTCGAGCAGGCGGGTGAGCGCTGCGGGCGGGTCGTCGAGATCGATCTCCATGCCCACGGGCTTTACCCCGTCCCGCGCGACCGGGAACAGACCTGTGAGCGCGCGAACCTAGTGCGGGCGGTTGCGCTTGCGCTGCTGGCGAGCGGCCTTCGCCTTCGCCTTCGCGCGCTTGGCGCGCTGGCGCTCGCGGGCGCGCACGGCGCTCGCGCTCGGGTCGGCGACGGCGCCTGCGCCGCCGCGGGGGGCCGCGGCTCTCGGGCCGGGCGCCGCCGCGCCACTCTTGCGCTCTGGGGTGTCCGTCGGTGCACGGCGCTTCGCGTCGCGCACGATGACGAATGCGACGGCTGTCAGCACGAGCGCGGCGGCGGCGAAGATCAGCATCTGCTGCAGCGAGCTGAGCCCCTCGTCGTCGAGGTCGCTGTCGACCGGCGGCGGCGGAGGCGGCTCGGTCAGCGGGGTCGGCACGTTCGGCCCGCCCAGCTGCGCCTGCGCCAGGCCGCTGGGCGCGAGGCTCATCGCGAGGACGGCGAGCACGAGGACGAGGCGATGCATGGCCGCGAGGTTACGCGGAAATCGGTGCACGGGGGCGCGCCGACATACACTCTGACGATGGCAAAGCAGCGGCAGGTCCGGATGGAGCAGAAGAGCGCGCTGGCTGCGATGTCGCAGCTCGAGACCCGCTCCGACGACGAGCTCCTGAGCGAGACGAAGTACCGTGCCGCCGCCCAGGCGATCTTGGGTGCGCGGGCCGCCGAACGCTACGACGGCCAGACGGCGCGCGAGCACTTCCGCAAGGCGATTGCCGCCGCCCGCCCGCAGGAGCGGATGCAGCTGCGGCGCATGGCCGAGGCCTCGCTGGCACTCGCCGATCGCCGGCCGGACGACCTCAAGGCCGCTGTCGAGAAGCTCGGCCAGCAGGCGCCGTCCAGCCGGCAGCTCTTCGTGCTGCGCCTCATGGGGCTCATCTCGCCGCCGCAGGGCGCCGGCAAGCTCATGCGCCTCCGCGGCGCGCTGATCATCCTTGCGATGGTCGTCGTGCTGCTCGCCGTCGGCTTCGGCGGCGCAAAGCTGCTGCTGCTGCCCATCGGCGGCTCCTCGACCCTCGGCGCCATGGCGATCGGCGTCGTCATCGTGATCGTCGCCCTCTCCGTCCTGGCCGTGGTCGGCAAACGCAAGCAGAGCCGCGCAAGAGAGAAAGCGCGGGCTGCGCGGACAGGCTGATGTGCGGGCGCTATACGCTCGCCACCGCTGACTTCGGCCGGTTACGCGCGCGCTTTGCGTTGCGCGAGTCGCTCGAGGTGCGACGGCGCTTCAACGTCGCGCCGGGCGACGATGTGCTGGCCGTGATCCGCCCGGACAACGACCGCGCGCAGGTCGAGGGGACGTCGCTGCGCTGGGGGCTCGTCCCGTTCTGGTCGCAGGACCCGCGCGAGATCGCCGCCAAGACCATCAACGCCCGCGCCGAGACGGTCGCCCAGCGTCCGGCCTATCGCGACGCCTTCGAGCGCCGCCGCTGCCTGATCGTCGCCGACGGCTTCTACGAGTGGTCCGGCGGCGCGCCGCACTGGATCACGCTCCCGCGCGGCGAGCCGTTCGCGTTCGCCGGCCTCTGGTCCTCATGGCGACCGCAGGGCGCAGCGCGCGAGATCGAGCCGCTGCGCTCGTGCGCCATCGTCACGACCGCCGCCGCCGGTGCGGTGCGAGCGCTGCACGACCGCATGCCGGTGATCCTCGATCCCTGCGACGAGTCGTCGTGGATGTCGCCGCAGACCCCGCCGGAGGAGCTGCACGCGCTCATGCGCAAGCCTCCTGCCGCGGCCGCGCTGGAGTACCGCGCGGTCAGCCGTGCGGTGAACGACGCGCGCCATGACGCACCGGACTGCCTGGACCCGCCCGAGCAGGCTGCGCTGTTCTGAGATGGACGCGCGCCCACGACGCGCCCACGACCTACCGCGGCGAGGACACCACCCGCACCGAGCTGATCACGACGGGGTCGATCGGCATCTCGGTCGCCGGATCCGTCGCCAGCCGCGCGATCCGGCGCACGACCTTCTGGCCGCTCGTCACACGGCCGAGGACCGCGTAATCGGGCGGCAGCGGCGCCTCGGCTGCGGTGACGATGAAGAACTGGCTGCCCGAGGTGCCCTGCTGTTCGCCCTCGGCCTTCGCCATCCCGACGTCGTAGCGGCGGTAGCGCGTGTCGCCCGGCGGCTTCTCGATGACGGTATAGCCCGGTCCGCCGTTGCCGGTGCCGAGGGGGTCGCCGCCTTGGATGACGTAGTCGTTGCCGCCCGGCTTGGCGATCCGGTGAAACGTCAGGCCGTCGTAGAAGCCGTTGCGCGCGAGACCCGCGAAGGACGCGGTGGTCTTCGGCGAGTTCTTCACGTCCAGGCGGATGCGGATCGTGCCGCAGTTCGTGCGCAGAATCGCGGTGTACGTCCGCTTCGGGCTGAGCTTCTGCCGCGAGCGGCGGCGGTTGGGCTGCGCCGCGGGCTCTGGCGCCGGGACCGCCTTGCAGCCGTCGCGCGCGCTGCGCGGCTTGACCTCGGGTCGCGTGGTCGTCGCGGTGGCGGGCGCCGGGGCGGCGGGATCGGTCGTCTCGATCGCGGCCGTCCGCGGGTCTTGCTTGCCGCACGCCACGAGAACGAAGGCGGCGAGGAGGATGGCGATGACAACGACCGCTCTGGGCACGCGCCGCAGCCTAGTGATCGGACAGCGGGTCGTGATGCATCGGCAGGGCGCAACGTCCGCGCGCGGGCCAGCGGTCAAACTTCGCGCGTGCCGCTGAGCCCCCTCATCGCGCGTTACGACCACGTCCTGCTCGACCTCGACGGCTGCGTCTGGCTTGGCGACAGGCCGACGCCCGGCGCCGTCGACGCCGTGGCCGCACTGCGCGCGGCGGGAAAAGGCGTCGCGTTCGTCACCAACGACTCGCAGCTGGCGACAGAGGAGTACGTCCAAAAGCTCTGGCGCCTCGGCTTTCAGGCCTCGCTGGAGGAGGTCGTGACGGTCGGCGGCGCGGTGCAGTTCGTCCTCGCCGAACGTTTCACCGGCGGATCGGCCTTCGTCATCGGCTCCCCGGCGCTGCATCGCTGCGTCGAGGCGGCCGGCCTGCGCGTGGTCAATCACACGGCGTTCGCCAGCCGTGCCGACGTCGTCGTCGTCGCGTTTCATCCGAACTTCGACTACGACGAGCTGCGCGAGGCGACGCAGGCCGCGCTGCGCGGGGCCTTCCTGTTCGGCTCCAACCGCGACGCGACGTTTCCCAGCTCCGACGGATTCTGGCCGGGCTCGGGGGCGATCATCGCCGCCGTCGAGACGGCCTCCGGGCGCGCCGTCACCACCGTCGGAAAGCCGGAGCCGACGCTCGTACAGACGGCGCTGGACCGCCTCGGAGCGGGGCGCGCGATCATGGTCGGCGACCGCGTCGACGCCGACCTCGGCGCAGCGCACAACGCCGGCATCGACGGCGCGATCGTCCTGACCGGCGCGTCTGACCGCGCGACTGCCGAAGCCGCGCGCGCGCCGGCGCCGGTGGCGATCGCCGAGCGGCTCGAGACGCTCGTCTTGGCATAGTCAGCCGATGGATCGCGCCGTCGCCCTGCTGTGCAATCCGTCCGCCGGGGGCGGGCGTGCGGCGAAGATCCTGCCGCGGGCCGAGCGCGCGCTGCGCGAGCTCGGCATCCAGTTTCACACCGAGGTCACGCGCGACCTCGCGCACGCGCGCGACCTCGCCCGCAGCGCCGCCACGGCGGGAGAGGTGACCGTCACCCTCAGCGGCGACGGGCTCGTCGGCTGCGTCGTCGGCGTCCTGCACGAGGTCCCGGGGTCGGTGCTCGGCATCCTGCCGGGCGGGCGCGGCAACGACACGGCGCGGATGCTCGGCATCCCGCCCGCCATCGAGCCGGCCTGCGCCGTGATCGCCGGCGGTGCCGAGCGCGACCTGGACATCGGCGACGTCGAGGGCCGCTCGTTCATCGGGATCGCGTCGCTCGGCTTCGACTCCGACGCCAACCGCATCGCGAATGCGGCGCCGTCGCGGCTCGGGCGCCTCGTCTACGTCTACGGTGCCCTGCGCGCGCTCGCGGGCTGGAAGCCCGCCGCGTTCGAGCTGCGCCTCGACGGCGAGCCGGTCGAGGCCAGCGGCTACTCGGTCGCGGCATGCAACTCCGGCTGCTACGGCGGCGGCATGCGCCTCGCCCCCGACGCCAGCCTCGACGACGGCCTGCTCGACGTCGTCCTGATCGGCGCGCAGTCCAAGCGCGGCTTCCTCGCCACCCTGCCCAAGGCCTTCAGCGGCGCGCACGTGCGTCACCCGGCCGTGCGCGTGCTGCGCGGGCGCGAGCTGCGCGTCGCCGCCGACCGCCCGTTCACCGTTTACGCCGACGGCGATCCGATCGGCGACACGCCGGTCACGATCCGGGTCGTGCCGCACGCCCTGCGCGTCCTGGTGCCGGCGCCGTGATGCTCGGTGCGAAGATCGCGGTCGCGCGCGCGGCGGGCCGGCTCTCGCGGCTCGCGGGGCGCGGCGGAGGCACGACGCTCCCGGGGAAGCTCCTCTGGAAGGTCGACCCCGGCGCGATCGACCGGCTCGCAGCGCGCCTTCGCGACGGAACCGCGTTGATCTCGGCCACGAACGGCAAGACGACGACGGCCGCGATGGTCGCCGCGATCCTCGAGCGCTCGGGTACTCGCCTGGTCCACAACCGCGCCGGTGCGAACATGGCCGGTGGGGTCGCCAGCGTGCTGCTCGGCGCCGCCCGCGGCGACGGCATCGATGGCGACGCCGGGCTGTTCGAGGTCGACGAGTTCTGGCTGGACCGCGTCGTGGCGCAGCTGCGGCCGCGCGTGCTGCTGCTGGCCAACCTCTTCCGCGACCAGCTCGACCGCTACGGCGAGCTCGAGACGATCGCCGATCGCTGGGCGGCGACGGTTGCCGCCGCGCCCGACACGCAGCTCGTGCTCAACGCCGACGACCCGCTCGTCGCGGACCTCGGTCGCGTGCGCGAGGCGACCGGTGCCGCGGACGGCGCGCGCGCCGCAGCCGTCACGTACTTCGGTGTGCAGGACGACGCCGTCGCGTTGCGCGACATGGCGCACGCCTCCGATTCGAAGCACTGCCGCCGCTGCGGAGCCGTCCTCAGCTACGACGCCGTCTACATGGGCCATCTCGGCCGCTGGCACTGCCCCAACGGCGACACGAGCCGCCCCGCTCCGGGCGTCTACGCCACCGCGGTCACGCTCGACGGCACCCGCGCCGCCCGCTTCGAGCTGCACCTCGGCGGCGAACGGGCGGCCGTCGCACTTCCCCTCCCCGGCCTCTACAACGTCTACAACGCACTCGGCGCGGCCGCACTGACACGCGCGCTCGGCGCGCCGCTGGCCGACATCGTCGCGGGCCTGGAGTCCACGCAGGCCGCCTTCGGGCGTGCGGAGACCGTCCAGATCGCCGGCCGCGACCTCGCGATCCTGCTCGTCAAGAACCCGGCCGGCGCCAACGAGGTCCTGCGCACGCTTGCCCTGGATCCCGGAAAGCACGACGTCCTCGCCGTGCTCAACGACAAGATCGCCGACGGGCGCGACATCTCGTGGGTCTGGGACGCCGACTTCGAGGTCATCGCCGGCAGCGTGCGACGCGTGACGTGCAGCGGCACGCGCGCGGCTGAGCTCGCGCTGCGCCTGAAGTACGCGGGGGTTGCGCCGCAGCGCCTGCACGTCGTGACCGACCTCGAGGCCGGGCTGGATGCCGCCCTCGCCGACGGCGACGGCCGGCTGATCGCGCTGCCGACCTACACGGCCATGCTGGCGCTGCGCGAGCTGCTCGTCGCGCGCGGCGCCGCCACCGGATCGTTCGCGTGAGACCGACCGGGGAGAAGGTCATCTGGCACGACGTCGAATGCGGGCGCTACGCCGCCGACCTGCCGCTCTGGCGCGAGCTCGCGGCCGGCGCGGACGGGCCGATCCTCGAGATCGGCGCGGGCACGGGACGGATCGCGCTGGATCTGGCGCGACGCGGGCATCGCGTCGCCGCGCTCGAGATCGAGCCCGAGCTGGCGGCTGAGCTGCGCATACGAGCATCCGGGCTGCCGATCGACGTGATCTGCGCCGACATCACCGAGCAGCGGCCGCCCGGCGCGTTTGCGCTGGTCATCGCGCCGATGCAGGTCATCCAGGTGCTGGGCGGCGAGGCCGCGCGACTGGCGATGCTCCGCCATGCCCGCGAAAGCCTCGCGCCCGGCGGCAGCGTCGTCGTCGCGTTCGTCGACACGATGGCCGAGACGACGTTCGGCCCGAGCGAGCTCGTCCAGGAGGAGACGCTGGTGCTCGGCAGCGCGAAGTACACGAGCCGGGCCGTCTCGGTCCGGTTCTCGCGACGGGCGATCCAGATCGTGCGCGAGCGTCGGACCCATGGAGCGGTGGGCGAGGTGCGACGCTCACGTTCACACCAGGCGCTCCAGGTGCTCCCGCGGGCGCAGGTGATGGCCGAGGCCGCCCGCGCGGGACTCGAGCTTGCACAGGTGCACGAGGTGCCGGGCTCCGACCATGACCTCGCGTGCAGCGCGCTGGCGTTCCGCAGCCCGCGCCAGGCGCTGCCATGACGCGCCCGCTGCGCATCTGCGCGCTCTACCCGGACCTCATGAACATCTACGCCGACCGCGGCAACCTGCTCATGCTCGAGCGCCGCTGCGCCTGGCGCGGGATCGGCTTCGAGCTGACCGGCGCGGGATTCGGCGAAGCCGTCGATCCCGACGCACACGACCTCTTCTATCTCGGCGGCGGCCAGGATCGTGACCAGCGCCTGTGCGCCCTCGACCTCGTCGAGACCAAGCGCGACGCGCTGCACGCGGCGGCCGCCGCGGGCAAGGTGGTGCTGGCGTCTGCGGCGGCTACCAGCTGCTCGGCCACGGCTACGCGCTCGCCGACGAGACGATCCCGGGCCTCGGCCTCGTCGACGTCGAGACGATCCGATCGGATGAGCCGCGCCTGATCGGCAACGTCGCGATCGAGGTCGAGCTCGACGAGGGCGACGACCGTCGGCGCGCGCGCGGCGTGCTCGCCGGCTTCGAGAACCACGCCGGCCGGACGCTGCTCGGCGACGACGCCCTGCCGCTCGGGCGCGTGCTGAAGGGCCAGGGCAACGACGGCCGCTCCGGCCTGGAAGGTGCGCGCCGCGACGGCGTCATCGGCACGTACATGCACGGCCCGCTGCTGCCCAAGAACGCCTGGTTCGCCGACTGGCTCATCCGCCGCGCGCTGGGCCTGGAGGAGCTCGCGGCGCTCGACGACTCGCTCGAGGACGCCGCCCATGCCGAGGCGCGCCGAGCTGCCGGGGCGTGAACCACCTGGATCGGGGTAGGATCGCCGCCGTGGAAGCCCCGGCCACTCATTCCACAGCCGAGCCGCTGGAATTCTGCGACGCCACGAAGCGCTACCCGGGCACGTCCGCCCCGGCGGTCGACGGGTTGTCGCTGAAGGTTCCCGCGGGCGAGATCTGCGTTCTCGTCGGCCCCTCGGGCTGCGGCAAGACGACCGCCATGCGGATGGTCAATCGGATGATCGAGATCACGTCGGGCGACATCCTGCTCGGCGGGCGCAGCGTCAAGGACCGCAAGACGTCGGAGCTGCGGCGCGAGATCGGCTACGTCATCCAGCACATCGGCCTGTTTCCGCACCGCACGATCAGCGAGAACATCGGCACCGTGCCCAAGCTGCTGGGCTGGGACAAGGGCCGCATCAAGAAGCGCTCCGAGGAGCTGCTCGAGCTGATCGGGCTGCCGGCGGAGACCGGCAAGCGCTACCCGAGCCAGCTGTCGGGAGGCCAGCGCCAGCGCGTCGGCGTCGCGCGCGCGCTCGCTGCCGACCCGCCGGTCATGCTGATGGACGAGCCGTTCGGCGCGATCGACCCGATCAACCGCGAGCGTCTGCAGAACGAGTTCCTGCGCCTGCAGGCGCAGGTCCGCAAGACGATCATCTTCGTCACCCACGACATCGACGAGGCGATCAAGATGGGTGACCGGATCGCGATCCTGCAAGAGGGCGGGAAGCTGGCGCAGTACGCGCCTCCGGCCGAGCTGCTGACCTATCCCGCCAGTCGCTTCGTGGAGGACTTCGTCGGTTCGGACCGCGCGCTGAAGCGGCTCGCGCTGCAGCGGGTGCGAGACATCGACCTCTGGAAGGCCGCCGCGATCAGGGTCGGCACGCCGGTGGCCGAGGCGCGCGCGAAGATCGCCGAGGCGGACGTGTCGTTCGCGATGCTCGTCGACGAACGCGGCCGGCCGCTGGGCTGGCTCAGCGACCGTGCGCTGACCGGCGAGCGCGTAACCGAGGAGCTGCGCTCACCGGCCCGTCCGATCGTCGAGCTCGACGACGTGCTGCGCGACGCGCTGGCCGACCTGCTCTCCTCGGAGACGCGCTACGGAGCGGTCGTGGGCGTCGACGGAGCGCTTGCCGGCGTCCTGTCACTGGAGGTCATCCAGCACTTCCTGCAGGCCGCGCCGACCGAATCTCCGACGGGCGCCGACCTGCTGGCGGAATGACCGTCCCGCTGGCCCAGCTGCAGATCCAGGAGCCGGGCGGTTCGGATGCCTGCGCGGCGGCCAACGACTTCTGTCCGAGCTGGATCGTCGAGAACATCGACCGCTACTGGAGCCCGCTGCTCGAGCACGTCTACCTGACCCTCGCCCCGGTCGTCATCGGGTTCGCCATCTCCCTCGCGCTGGCGATCCTCGCCCATCGCCGGCGCTGGCTGACCGGCCCGATCATCACCGTCACCGGGATCTTCTTCGCCATCCCCAGCGTCGCTGCGTTCTTCCTGCTGCAGCCGATCACCGGGTTGGGCTACACGACGGCGATCGTCGCGCTCGTCTCCTACACGCTGCTGATCATCTTTCGCAACATCACCAACGGGTTGCGCAACGTCCCGGCCGAGACGCGCGACGCCGCCCTCGGGCAGGGTCTCACCGAACGCCAGGTGCTCTTCCGCGTAGAGCTGCCCATGGCCGTCCCCGAGATCATGGCGGGGCTGCGGATCGCCACCTCGACGACGGTCGGACTCGCGGCGCTGGCCGTCTTCGCAGGCGCCGGCGGCCTGGGGACGGAGATCCTGCTCGACAAGCGCTTCAAGTCGAACGTCGCGGTCGCCGGCGGCCTCGCGGTCCTGCTCGCGGCGCTGTTCGACCTGCTCCTGCTCGCGCTGCAGCGCGCGATCACCCCGTGGCAACGGGCGCGCGCATGAGCCTTCCGCTGGCGCTCCTCGGCGACTTCGGCGAGGCGATCAAGTTCATCTTCCAGGAGCGCGAGTCGGTCTCCGGTGGCGTGCAGATCGGCGGGATACCGGAGATGGCCGGCTTCGGGCTGACGCACATGCACGTCTCGATCGTCGCCATCCTGATCGCGGCGGCGCTCGCGATCCCGCTCTCGCTGTGGCTCGGCCACATCGGCCGCGGGGAGTTCGTGGCGACCGCCACGTCGAACGTCGGGCGGGCCGTGCCGTCGCTGGCGCTGCTGGCGTTCTTCATCTCGTTCATCGGCCTCGGCCTCAACAATGTGATCGCGGTCCTCGTCCTGCTGGCGATCCCGCCGCTCATCACCTCCACGTACGTCGGGATCCGCCAGGTCGATCGCGATGCGGTCGACGCCGCACGTGGCCAGGGCATGACGGGGTGGGAGATCGTGAGCAAGGTCGAGCTGCCGCTGGCCCTGCCGTCGATCTTCGGTGGCCTGCGCACGGCGGCGGTGATGGTCGTCGCGACCGCCACGATCGCGCCGCTGGCCAACGTGCAGACGCTGGGGACGCCGATCCTCACGCCGCAGACGTACGGCTTCGTCGGCCAGCTCGGCGCCTCGATCGTCGTCGCGCTCATCACCGTCGCCGTCGACTTCGTCTTCGCCCGCCTGCAGCGTGCCGTCACCCCCGCCGGCCTGAAGCTTTCTGAAATGCCGGCGCGCCGGCGGTTCTTGTTCACGACCAAGAGGAGCTTCAAACCCACATGACCTCAACGCAACGCAGGATCCTCGCCGCCCTGGCGGCGCTCTGTCTGAGCGGGGGCCTCATGGCCTGCGGAGAAGACGAGGACGGCGGTGGCGGCAGCGCGAGCGACGCGCCGGCCGCCGGCGAGAAGACGATCGAACGCGACCCGGCGAACGCCTCCAAGGGGACGATCACGGTCGGCTCGAAGAACTTCACCGAGCAGTACATCCTCGGCGAGATCTACGCGCAGACGCTGGAAGCGATGGGCTTCAACGTCCAGCGCCGCTTGAACCTCGGGTCTGAGCAGGTCGCCTACAAGGCGCTGCGCGGCGGCGACATCGACATGTACCCGGAGTACACCGGGACCGCGCTGACCTCGTTCTTCGACGTCAAGACGGCAGATGTGCCGAAGGATGCCGACGCGGCATACGAGCTGGCGAAGAAGAACTACGCCGAGAACAACGTCACCGCGCTCGCGCGGACGCCGTTCCAGAACACCTACGTGATCGCGTCGACGACCGAAACGGCACAGGAGCTGGGCAATCCCGAGACCGCTAGCGAGCTCTTCGAGAAGAACCCGAACCTCTCGCTCTCGGGCTTCCCGGAGTGCCGCCAGCGGCAGGACTGCCTGCTCGGCCTGCGCGACGTGTACGGCTTCAAGGGCAAGTTCGTCTCGTCGGACGGGAAGTTCAGCGACCTTGACGACGACCAGGCCGACCTGACCCTCGCGTTCTCAACCGATCCGCAGCTGGCGCTCGACAAGTACACGGCGTACGAAGACGACAAGAACTTCTTCCCGCCGTACCACATCACGCTCGGCGTCCGCGACCAGACGATCGAGACGATCGGCCCAGAGGCGGTCGAGACGCTCGAGGCCGTGCAGGAGGGCATGACCGAGGAGGCGATGCGCGAGCTCAACCGCCGCGTCGAGCTCGAGAAGCAGCCCGCCAAGCAGGCCGCCGCGGCCTACCTCGAGGAGGAGGGCTTCGTCGGAAGCTAGTTCGGTCAGACGCCGCTGGAGCCGAACCCGCCCTCGCCGCGCACGGTCGCGGCGAGGGCGTCGGCTTCGACGACCTGCGGGGTCGCGACGGCGACGATGACGAGCTGGGCGATACGGTCGCCCGCGCTCACCGCGAAGCTCGCGGTCGCGTCCGTGTTGAGGAGCAGGACCTTCAGCTCTCCGCGGTAGCCGGAATCGATGAGCCCCGGCGCGTTGACGATCGCGATGCCGTGCTGGGCGGCGAGCCCCGAGCGCGGGACGACGAGGCCGGCGTGGCCGGCCGGCAGTTCGATCGCGATGCCGGTGCGGATCGTCGCGCGCTCGCCCGGCTCGAGCGTCGCGGGCTCGAGCGCGTGCAGGTCGTAGCCCGCGTCGTCGTGGTGCGCGCGGACGGGCAGCTTCGCAGCCGGGTCCAGGCGCCGGACGCGCAGCACGGCGGCCACGCTAGGAGTGGGTGCCGTTGACCGAGAAGCGCTCGTAGCGCTCGGCCAGCGTGGCCGGCACGCGGGCGTGCACGCGCACGCCCTCGGCGGTGTCGGTGCGTTCGAGGTCGCCGGCGATGTCGTGCAGCTCGGCCAGACGAGCGCCCTCGGCGTAGGGCAGCAGCAGATCGATCGAGCGCAGCGAGCGGCGGAACTCCTCCTCGATGCGCTCGCCGAGCTCCTCGAGCCCCTCCCCGGTCGCAGCCGAGATCAGCATCCCGTCCGGATGGGCGAAGAGCAGCTCCAGGCGCCGCTCGGCGTCGATCGCGTCGCCCTTGTTGAGGACGAGCAGGCGCGGGCGGTCGCCGGCGCCGACGGCTTCAAGCGTCTCGTCGACCGCCCGCAGCATCTCCACCATCTCCTCCTGCGGTGCGGAGGCGTCGATGACGTGCAGGATGAGGTCCGCCTCGCGCGTCTCGTACAGCGTCGCGGCGAAGGCGTCGACGACCTGGTGGGGCAGCTTGCGGATGAAGCCGACGGTGTCGCTCAGCAGGTACGGCCGGCCGTTGATGCGCAGCTCGCGCGTCGTGGGGTCGAGCGTGTGGAAGAGACGGTCGCGCACGCCGACCTCGGCGCCGGTCAGGCGGTTGAGCAACGTCGACTTGCCAGCGTTCGTGTAGCCGGCGAGCGTGATCTGCGGCAGATGCGCGCGCTCGCGCTCGGCGCGCATCGTCGCGCGAGAGGCGGCCACCCCCGTCAGCTTGCGGCGCAGCGCGGTGATCCGGTTGCGCGCCAGCCGGCGGTCGGTCTCGATCTGCGACTCGCCCGGTCCGCGGGCACCGATGCCGGGGGTGGCGGCGCTCGCCCCGAGGCGCTCGAGATGCGTCCACAGGCCGCGCATCCGCGCCATGTTGTACTCGAGCTGGGCGAGCTCTACCTGGAGCTTTCCCTCTGCGCTGTGCGCGTGGCCGGCGAAGATGTCGAGGATCACCGAGGTCCGATCGACGACCGGCATTTCCAGCTCGGACTCGAGGTTGCGCTCCTGGCGCGGGCTGAGCTCGTCGTCGCAGGCGATGACGTTCGCATCGGCGGCCTTGGCGGCCTCCTTGACCTCGACGAGCTTGCCGGGCCCGAGGTACGTATTGGGATGCGGCTTCTCACGATGCTGGACCGTCTGGCCGACGACCGCGACACCCGCCGTGCGCAGCAGCTCGCGCAGCTCGGAGAGGTCATCGCCCTCCTCGAGCGCCGCGATGCAGAAGGCGCGCTGCTTGGCTCGCCCCTGGCCCGCGTCGTCCTCGCTGCGGCGCTCGCCGATCCGGCCGTTTCTCGATTGCTGCATCAGAGGTTCAGTCTAGAGCCAGCGCACGGCGCTCCCGGACCGCGTTCGAGCGGCGCGCTCAGGAGCTGACCGGCCGTTGCTCGCCGGCGGGAGCACCGCCGCCGCGACGGCTACTCGTCCGGCGTGGAGCCGTTGCGAGAGGCCGGCGTGGCCGGGTCGCTGTCGTGCAGCGCGAACGCGATCTCGCCCTCGCTGACCTGGGCGTCGAGGATCGTGTCGGCGAGGTAGGGCGCGACCTGCGGCTCGAGGAACACGGTCGCTTCGTCGGCCGCGATCACCTCGTCACCCGGCTCGGGGCTGTCGACGAGCGCCAGTTCGAGCGGCGTGCCCTGCTCGGTCGGCTCGCCGGCGGCGATCCGGATGCCGGCGGACTCCGGAGCCTCGGCGTTCTCCACGAGCAGGCGGATCGCCTCGGTTGCGGTCGGTGAGATGGTGAGCACGAGTGCTCACCTCCTTTCGGGAGGGTCCCAACGCGCTACCCGTGATCGCGCGGCGGAAACGGCCTCGAATGGGTCGGGGTCACGCCAGCGCGACGCGCGCGGGCGGCGGCAACGGGTCGTAGCGCGGCAGCAGGTCCTGCACCGGCAGCACGATGACCCCCTCGCGCACGTCCCCGGTCCACATGCCCCCGCCGTTGGCGAGCGTGTATGCGACGTACGCCGCCGCGCACGCGTCGAGCTCGTCGAGCGTTCGATGCCACAGCCCGCCGTCCTCGTCGATCACCCCGCGCGCGCGCAGGGCCGCGATCCGCTGCTGCAGCCCCCACGGCGTGCGCTTCGGCGGCGGCCGGTGGCCGATCATCGAGCAGAAAACCGCGTCGGGATAGGTCTCGCACAGGCGCCCGAAGCGCAGCGCGCCGCTCTCGACGTGGCCCTGCACGACGCCGTCGTCGTCGGGACGAAAGAGCCCCAGCGGGGCGAGCGCCGCGAACATCTCGAAGCCGACGCCGATCCAGCGCTCCCAGGCGGCGAGGGCCTGGCTGGCGGAGGGCACCGGATACAGCGGCAGCCGGCGGCGAAAGAGCAGCGCGTCGCAGACGCGGTGGCGCTCGAAGCGCCCGTCGGGCAGGCCGAGCTCCTCGCGCAACGGCGCTCCCGGCGCGAGCAGGTCGAGGCGATGGCCGCTCGGCGCATCGACGGCGGCGACGGCCTCGCCACCGAATCCGAGCACGGTGGAGGCCACCGCCTCGACGGTGCCGGGGACGTAGAAGGTCGCCACGAGCTCGATCCCCCCGGCATCCACGGCACGCCGTTCGTGCAGCGTGCAGAGCTGCTGGTTGCCCGCGGAGGCGGAGATGTCGATCCCGCAGTAGCGCATGACCTCAGACTAGATCGAGCGCGGTTCAGTCAGCCGCGCAGTCTCGGGCGCGCGCGACGACATCGCCGCGGGCCGCAGCCTGCTCGACGTAGGCGACGGCGCCCGCGATGCTCGGGTCGGCGATCACCTCGCGCAGGCCGGGATCGGCTCGCGTGCCGGCGAACGTGTAGAAGATGCGCCAGTCGTCGCCCTTGGCCGAGACCGTGTCCTCGCGAACGACGGTCGTCGGGGCGGCGGCGGCCGCGGCGAAGGCGAGATCCGACGCGCGTGTGGCGATGCGTGCCCCCGCCTCACGCCAGCAGCGCTCGTAGAACGCCGCCCGCTCGGAACCCTGCACTGACGTCGACAGCGGCAGGTCGTCCAGGCGCCAGCCGGCGTCGGTCTTGACGAAGGCGACGGCGCGCGCGCGCCCGCCGCTGCGTGCCGCCAGCGACGCGCGGTCGTCGCGCAGGGTCAGCTCGCCGTCGGCCGTAACGTCGCCGGCGTCGATGCTCAGCACGCGCCGCGCGCAGTCGCCCTCGAGCTGGCGCTTGGCGTTCGACGTCAGCAGCCCGCAGGCGCGGGCGCCGTCGTCGGCCTCCAGCGCGCGGCGAAGCTCCTGTGCGACGGCGCGAACCTCATCCTCGTCGGAGGTGCCGCACGCCGCCAGCGCCGCGGCGCACGCGAGCACGAGCGCGAGGACCGTGCGGCCGGTCGGCCTCATGCGGTCCGGGACTCCGCCAGCCGGCCGAGACGTTCGACGGCCTCGAGCAGCCGGTCGTCCGGGGTCGTCAGCGAGATGCGAAAGAAGCCTTCGCCGTTGGGTCCGTACGCGCCGCCCGGCGAGATGGCGACGGCGGCCTCCTCGAGCACGTGCTCGCAGTAGGCGGCAGCACTGTCGAAGCCGGTCGGCACCGGCGCCCAGACGTAGATCGTGCCCTTCGGCGGCGTGACGTCGACGCCGATCCTCTTCAGCGCGTCGACGACGAGGTCGCGACGGCGCGTGTAGAGCGCGTTCATCTCCTTGACGTCGCCATCGGCGTCGGGGCTGAGCGCGGCGATCGCGGCGATCTGGACGGCCTCGAACAGCCCCGAGTCGATGTTCGTCTTCAGCCGCCAGTAGTGCTCGATCGCCTTGGCGTTGCCGACGATCGCGGCACAGCGCCAGCCGGTCATGTTGTAGCCCTTGGACCACGAGAAGACCTCGACGCCGACGTCCTTCGCGCCCGGCGTGGAGAGGAACGACGGCGCGCGGTAGCCGTCGTAGGTCGTCTCGGAGTAGGCGTTGTCGTGGACGGCGAGGATGTCGTGGGTGCGCGCGAAGTCGACGACCTCCTCGAAGAACCCGTGGCGCACGACCGCCCCGGTCGGGTTGTTGGGGTAGTTGAAGAACATGAGCTTGGCTCGCGCACGATCCTCCTCGGAGATGAGGCTCAGATCCGGCATGAAGCCCCGCTCGGGCAGCAGCCCCATGAGCACCGGGTCGGCGCCGGCCATCAGCGGCCCGCCGGTGTAGACGGGATAGCCGGGATCGGCGCTCAGCGCCGCGTCGCCGGGGTCCAGGAACGCGAGGTTGAGGTTGAAGATGCACTCCTTCGCGCCGATCGCCGGCATGACCTCGCTGTTCGGGTCCAGGTCGACGCCGAAGCGGCGGTTGTAGAAGTCCGAGACGGCCTGGCGGAAGTCCTGCCGGCCGCGGTTGGACGGGTACTGGTGCGTCTCGGGCTCGGTGACGGCCTCCCGCATCGCGTCGACGATCAGCGCCGGCGTCGGCCGGTCGGGGTCGCCGATGCCCAGCGAGATGACGTCGATGCCCTGCGCCTTCTTGGCGGCGATCTTGCGCTCGAGCTCGGCGAACAGGTAGGGCGGGATGAGGTCGAGGCGCTTGCTGGGCTTCACAGGTTCTCCAGTTCGGTGCAGAAGTCGTCGGCGAGTTCGCCGCGGTAGACGGGCCGGGCCCACCCGGTCAGGTCGAAGTGCAGGTCCTCCCCCACGTCGACGACGAGGTCGCCGCCGTCGAGGCGCACCGTGACGGGCGACTGTCCGCCGCGCAGCACGTAGGCGATCGCAGCGCCGCTGGCGCCCGTTCCGGAGGACATCGTCTCCCCCACGCCGCGCTCGTAGATCCGCGCGCGAATGACGCCGGGCTCGAGCTCGGCGAACCAGGAGACGTTCGTGCGATTGGGAAAGAGCTCGTGCTCCATGATCGGGCGGCCGATCGCCGCGAGGTCGAGGTCTTCGAGCTCGCGGACGTCGGCGACGTCGATCGCGCACTGCGGGTTGCCGACCTGGACGTGCTGAAAGCGCCAGGTGCGCCCGCCCGCTTGCAGCCGTGCGGCGCCGTCGGCGTCGCCGGCCGGGAAGTCCTCAGATGAGGTGCGCGCCCGCCCCATGTCCAGCGTGCACGTGTCCGCGCCGGTGATGTGAGGGCGGATCTCGCCGGCGCCGGTCTGGATCGAGAAGCGGTCGCTGTCGGTCCAGCCACTGCGCCGCAGATACATGACGGCCTCGCGCGCACCGTTGCCGGACAGACCGGCCTCCGACCCGTCCGGGTTGAAGATCCGCAGGCGCGCCACGAAGCCCGGCTCGTCGGGCGCACAGAGCAGCAGGATGCCGTCCGAGCCGACGCCGGTGTGCACGTCGCAGATGCGCTGGATGCGCGCGGCGCTCAGGGCGAACGGCAGCGATCGTTCCTCGAAGATGAGGTAGTCGTTGCCGAGCGCCTGCCACTTCTCGAATTCCATCGGGCTCATCGCGGCGCTGAGTCTATGACCGCCGCGACGCCCTCCGGCTCCTGGCCGGTCATGTCGACGAGCTCGACGTCGGGCAGCTTGCGCATCCACGTGAGTTGGCGGCGGGCGTACCTGCGCGTGCGGCGCTTCATCGCGTCGATGTCTCCCACCAGCAGCTCCTCGAAACCGAGCGCCACGCGCGCCGTCGGCGAGGCGCCGGCGGCATCCGCCCGGCGAACCTGGTCGACCGCTCCGGCCGCGACCATCGCGTCGACGCGCCGCTCGATGCGCGCGTAGAGCTCGTCGCGGTCGCGGACGAGACCGACGAGGCGTGTCGGGTGCCGGGTCTCGGAGGTCCACAGGCGGTTAGGCCCGGGGCCGTGCACCAGCGCGCCCTGCTCGAGCAGCTCGAGTGAGCGGATGATGCGGTGGCGGTCGCGCGGGTCGATCCGCTTCGCGCTGGCCGGTGCGACACGTGCGAGCTCGGCATGCAGCGCCTCCGGCCCGCGCTCGTCCATCTCCGCCTGCCAGCGCGCGCGGACGCCCGGCGGCGGCGGCGGGCGCAGCTGGAGCTCGCCGAGCGCGGCGCGCAGGTATAGCCCCGTACCGCCGACGACGATCGGCGTCGCGCCCGCGTCGAGCAGGGCGTCGATCTCGGCGTGGGCCCGTGCGGCGTACTCGGCGACCGAGAAGCCCGCGCTGACGGGGACGAACGACACGAGGCGGTGCTCGAGGCGCGCGAGCTGCGCGCGGTCGGGCACGCCGGTGAGGATGTCGAGCCCTTCGTAGACCTGCAGCGCGTCCGCGGCGACCGCGACGGGGTGGCCGCCGCGCGCCCGGATCCGCTCGGCGAGCGCGATCGCCACGTCGGTCTTGCCAACACCCGTGGGACCGAAGAGCGCGAGCACGGTTGGCGCCATCACCAGCCAGTATGGGCTGCAATCGATCGCGGGTATCGTCCGAACGTGATGAGCGTGCGCATCGCGTGTGGGCTGTCGAGCGCAGCGGACCCACGAACCGGCGCGGTCGAGGCCGCCGCCAAGGTCGCCGCTGAGCTGGAGGGCTGCCGCATCGACCTCGCGGTCGTCTTCGCGTCGGGCGCGCACCTCGCCGACCCCGAGGCGACGCTCGCCGGAGTCCACGAGGCGCTCGCTCCGGACGTGCTGATCGGATGTGGGGCGGGCGGTGTCGTCGGCAACGGCCGTGAGATCGAGAACGGCACGGCAGTCACCGTCTGGGGGGCGGCCTTCGAGAACGGCTTCGTCTCGACGTTTCACGCCGAGGTGACCGAGGTCGAGGACGGCGTCGCCGTCGCCGGCGTGCCCGACCTCCAGGGCGCCGGCGGCGCGATCCTGCTGCCCGACCCGTATTCCTTCCCGACCGACGCCGTGCTGGCCGAGATCGCAGGCCGGGCGCCCGGCGTGCCGGTCCTCGGCGGGGTCTCGAGCGCGCGCACGCTGCGCGGTCAGGCGGCGCTGTTCCTCGGCGAGCAGGTCGTACCCGGCGGCGCCATCGGCGTGCGCTTCGACGGGGTCGAGCTGCTGCCGTGCGTCTCGCAGGGCGCGACCCCGATCGGCCCCGAGCTGGAGATCACGTCCGGCGAGGGCCGGCTGATCAAGGAGCTCGGCGGCCGGCCCGCCCTTGGCGCGCTGCGCGCGGTGCTGGATCGTCTGGGCGAAGCCGAGCGCGCGATGCTCGCACAGGGCATGCTGCTGGGGATCGTCGTCGAGGATCCGTTCGGCGACCCCGGCGAGCACCGTCACGGCGACTTCCTCGTCCGCAGCGTGCTCGGCGGCGACCCCGACACGGGCACGATCGCGGTCGGCGCGACGATCGAAGAGGGGCAGGTCGTCCGCATCCATGCCCGCGACGCGGCGTCGGCCGACCGAGACCTCAACGAGGCGCTCGAGCTGCGCCGCCGGGCGCTGGGTGACGATGCCCCGGCGGGTGCGCTGATGTTCACCTGCAACGGCCGGGGGCGCGGGATGTTCGGCCTGCCCGACCACGATGCCGCCGCCGTGGCCGGCACGCTCGGCGACATCCCGACCGCCGGCTTCTTCGCGGCAGGCGAGATCGGCCCGGTCGGCGGAGAGAACTTCCTGCACGGCTTTACGGCGACGGTGGCGGTCTTCGCCTCCTGAGGGCCGTGGCGCACCCGATCGTGAGCACCCCCCGGCTGGAGGCTGCGATGGAGCGCATCCGTCCCGTCGCCTTCGCCCTTCCGGGCGTGGTCGAGCGCCCGTCACACGGCTCGCCGACGTTCTTTACCGCCGAGGGCCGCAAGGGGCGCACGTTCGCTTCGGTGCACGACGAGCGTGAGTGGCACGAGGGACGGCTGTGCCTGTGGGCGGCCGCCCCGAAGGAGGTCCAGGAGGCGCTGGTCAGCGGCGCGCCGGAGCGCTTCTTCGTGCCGCCCTACGTCGGTCACCGCGGGTGGGTGGGCCTGCGGCTGGACTTGGCCGAGGTCGACTGGGACGAAGTTGCCGGCGTCATCGAGGACGCCCACGCATACGTCCTGGAGCGGTGAGCTCGCCAGCGTCGTCTGAACGCGGCGCGGGCAGCCCTCGCTCGGGTTCGACAGCTGGTCGGCCAGTGGAAGCGATTGCGGGGACGTCGCACTGCACTCTCGGCAGCGGTACCGATCCTCAGCGCGCTCATGCCGAGAGTGGCCCGTATGACGCCCCTGAGCGGGATTTCAATTCGGACGGGTCTATTGGGACGGCTGCGCGGGGAGGCCGGTCGATTGGGACGACTGCGCGTTCCGGCGCCCACCGGCTCGGCCCGACCTTCGAATCAACCTTCGTCAAGTCACAGTGAGTACACGCCGATGGGCGACGGCGACGCTCCGAGGACGAGCCCCGCGACGAGGTTGCCGGGGCTGCAAGGGCGGGCCCAGCGCGAGAGATGAACGAGCGACAGATGGACGCTTGCCGCGCGGCGAGGTGTCGTCCGTTCATCGCATGGATGAAGCAGCGACGGCGCGATGCGGTCGCGCCACCCAACTGTCACTCGTTCATGCTCGCGGGCGCGGCGCCACCCCTCGTTCGGCTGCGGAGCCGAAGCCGGCGCCGGCAGCGGCTGGCGCCGGCGCGGCCCCGTCTCGTGACCCGCTGGAGAACCGGCCTTGCGGGCTCGAGCACTCAGCGTGGACGTCAGCTTTCGCGCTCGTCGACGAGCACCGCCGGCGGGATGTGGCGAGGTGCGCCTCGCGCGACCGATCTGCCACGCCACCAGCCCGGGTGTGAGGGTGAACGAGCGACCGACCCGATGCGATCGCGTCTTCGAGTTGTCGCTCCGCGGGCGGCGTGCGCGGGGTAGATGTATGGCATGCGCGAGCGACAGCGAGAACGCTCGCGAGCGACGGCCGTAGGTGCAAGGCGACCTCGTGGTTGAGTCGCTCGTCTTCCCGGTCGCGCTTGAGGCCCGCGAGGAGGTGCAGGTCGGTGGCCGCCGGTGGTTTCGCCGCGCGGAGTTCCACGTGACGACGTTCAATCCCGAGGACGTCGCGGCGGCGACCGACATTAGTACCCAGACGCTTGCCGGGATCGCCGCGCAGCTGCACGATGAACTCACGATGGCGCGGCCGATCCGCTTCGACGGCCGTGTGTCCGCCGTGGTAGACCCGACGGGCGACAGACGCTGGTGGCGTTTTGCGACGTCGACGCCCTCGAGCAGATCTACGGTCGGCTTTCCACGCTCGCCGGCCGCGCGCTGCCGCGGCCACCGACGCACGTCACGCTGTACACCGCGCAGCCCGAGATGGACGGCATCGGCCTCGGCACGCAGCGCCTCGGGCCGCGATCGCGTGAGGTTCTCCCGCATGAGTGTCGGCACCCTGCGCAGCGCGCCCGGACCTGCTGCCAGCCGGGCGGCGTACTGCAGGGCGTGCCCCTGCGGGTCCTCCCCCGTGAGCACGATCTCGGCCAGCCCGATGCGCAAGGCCTCGTCGGCGTCGACCGTGCGTGCCGTGGCGACGAGCGCCTGCCCGGCGACCTGGCCGCCGAACACCCGCTGACGGTCCTCGTCGGGCTGGCGCCCCCGGAAGATGTTCACCTCGATGGGCTCGAGGTCGAGGAGGTCGACGAGCTCGTCGAGCTGGGCCTCCTCGAGGGCGCCGGCGGCGCGGGCGACGACGCCGCCCTCGGCGTCGAGGGCCACGAAGAACGGGAACGCCGACAGGCCGAAGGCGGTCCG
>JAHWJM010000039.1 GCA_019348435.1 Actinomycetota bacterium | reverse complement strand
GACGAGGTTCCATATCCCGTTATCGAACGAACGCCCCGTAAAGGGGGCCGCGGCGGCGCTACTCGTTCGGCCACGGAGGCCGCCGTGAGACACCGAGCGGGCTCCGCTCCCCTCCGTCGAGACCTCCGACGGACAAAGAATTTCGGACTTTGGTACCCGCTTGGTACCTTCTCGCTCCGCTCGAACCTCCTGCAAATCGGCACAACCGGCCAGTTGCAGGCACTTCAACGAGGGTGAGCGACGGGACTTGAACCCGCGACCGCCTGGACCACAACCAGGAGCTCTACCAACTGAGCTACGCCCACCGCGCGACTGCTGAATCTAGCAGCGGGATGGGCCCTGCGATCATCCGCCCCATGAGCTTCGACGTCGGCGACCGCGTCCCCGCCTTCACGCTGCCGGACACCGACGGCGCCGCCCACGCGGTGCCCGCCGACCCTGCGCCGCCCGCCACGGTGCTCGTGGTGACGTGCAACCACTGCCCGTACGTCATCGCCTGGAACCCGCGCCTGCGGGCGGTCGCCGACGACTACGGGCCGCGCGGCGTGCGCTTCCTGGCGATCAACGCCAACGACCCCGCGCGCTACCCGGCCGATTCGCCGGCCGCGATGAAGCGCTTCGTCGCCGACCAGAACTGGCCGATCCCGTACCTGTACGACGAGTCGCAGGAGGTGGCCGGCGCGCTCGGCGCGCAGGTCACGCCGCACGTCTTCGTGCTCGACGGCGAGCAGCGCCTGCGCTACCGCGGCGCGCCCGACGCCGACCACCGCGATCCCCAGCAGAACGCGCGGTACCTGCGCGAGGCGCTCGATGCCGTCCTCGCCGGCGAGCAGCCGCCAACCACCGACACCCGCCCGCGCGGCTGCTCGGTGAAGTGGAAGAACTGAGAGCGCGTGCGACGCCCGGTGCGACCGTCGCCGACCTCAGCTCCAGTTGGCCTCTGACAGCAGGCCGAGGAAGGCGATGACGATCACCAGCTCGACGAGGTATCCGCCGACGGCGATCCACAGCGCCCGCCAGCGCAGGCGCGCGACGAACGCCAGCGACACGAGCACCGGGCCGAACGCCGGCCCGAAGACGAGCAACAGCCAGTCGGCGAGACGGTCGTCGGTCGAGTCCCATGCCGAGTCGACGACAACCACCACCAGCATGGGCAGGACGCCCGCCGCGAAGCTTCCCACCAGCAACACCCACTTATAGGGCACGGGCGACAGCATCGCAGCGGACGTGAGCGGTATGCGGGTAGCCTCGCGGCGTGAGCGCGTTTGCCGCCCTTCGGCCGCCGCGGGCATTTCGGCGGTCGCAGGTTCTTGCGCTGGAGGCGTTTGAGGCCGACCGGCGTGCGGGGCGCAGGTCTACGCATCTCGTGGCGCCGCCGGGCAGCGGTAAGACGGTGGTGGGTCTGGAGGTGGTTCGCCGTGTCGGCGCGCCGGCGCTGGTGCTGGCACCGACGACGACGATCGCGCATCAGTGGGAGCGGGCGTTGTCGTTGTTTGCCGATGTGCCGCAGACGTTCGTGGGGCCGGACGGGCCGTTGCACGTCTTCACGTATCAATCGCTGTGTCAGACGACCGATCCGGCGGGGGTGCTGCGTGAGGTCGCGATCGGCCAGCTGGTCGGTGAGCGCGTGGGGCTGACCGCAGAGGAGGGTGAGGCGTTGATGGATCGCCTGCGGCGCGCTCCGAGTCCTCGCGAGGCGCGCGACATGCAGGCGCGCGTCGCGTCGCTGAAGCGCGATGCGGCGCGTGATGGAGATGTGGCGGCAGTGTTGTCGGCCAACGCGCATGCTCGGCTGGACGCACTCGTCGCCCGTGGCATCGGCACGGTCGTGCTCGACGAATGCCATCACCTTGCGTCGATGTGGGGCTATCTCGTGCGCGGGCTGCTCGTGCGGCTGCCCGACAGCGTCCACGTCGTGGGGCTGACGGCGACGCCGCCGGCCGAGCTGGATGAGGAGGGGGCGGAGATCTACGGGAGTCTGCTCGGGCCCGTCGATCTCGAGATCCCGACGCCCGCCGTCGTTCGCGACGGTCACTTGGCGCCCTACCAGGAGCTCGCGTGGTTCACCGAGCCGCTGCAGTCCGAGCGCGAGTGGCTCGTCGAGCGCCACGTCCGCTTCGCCGAGCTGATCGACCGGCTCCACGATCCGACGCCGGCCGAGGAGGAGGACCTGGGTTTCGCGCCGTGGGTGATCGGCCGCATCCGCCACCGCGACGATGGAACGGGATCGGCACGCGTATCGTTCGCGTCGCTCGCCGCGCGTCGGCCGGATTTCGCCCGCGCCGGCCTTCGCTACCTGCACGCCGGCGACCTGGAGTTGCCTGACGACGCGCCGCGCGGGGAGGGGTGGCGCGAGCCGTTGACGCTCGACGACTGGCTCGTGTTGCTCGGCGACTACGCCGTCGGCTGCCTGCGCGGTCGCGGCGACGTCGCTGCCGAGCGGCGCTTCGACGAACTCGGCATCGGCCTGCGCGACCTCGGATTCCAGCTGACTCGCAGCGGCGTGCGCCGCGGCGCATCGGATGTGGACCGGGCATTGACGAACTCGCGGGCCAAGGCGTTCGGCGCTGTCGAGATCCTCGGCGCGGAGGCCGACACACGCGGCGAGCGGCTGCGCGGCGTGCTGCTGTGCGACACCGAAGACGCCCCGCGCCGCCCGGAGGGCAGCGCGCTCGAGCTGGCCGGCGGCGCGCGCCCGGTGATGCGCGTCTTGGCCGACGACCTGCGCACGGCGGCGCTGCACCCGCTGCTCGTCACCGGAAGCACGATCGCCTGCGTCGCCGAGGACGCCGAGCTGTTCGGCCGCGTGCTGAACGCCGACGCGATTCCCGCCTCGGACGGCCTCATCGAGCTCGCCCGTCCCGGCTGGACGAGCCGCCAATGGGTCGCCGCCGCGAGCGCCGCGCTGGCGGCCGGCGAGACGCAGCTGATCGTCGCGACCCGCGCGCTGCTCGGCGAGGGCTGGGATGCCCCGGGCCTGAACTGCCTGCTCGACCTGACGACGGTCGCCGCCGACGTGTCGGTACGACAGATGCGAGGCCGCGCGCTGCGCCTGGATCCGAATCATCCCGAGAAGCTCAGCTCGCACTGGGACGTCGTCTGCGTCGCGCCCGACCTCGCGCGTGGCAGCGCGGACTACGCACGCTTCGTGCGCCGTCACGGCCACCTGCACGCGCCATGCGAGGACGGCTCGATCGAGAGCGGCGTGTCGCATGTCCACCCGTCGTTGTCGCCGCACACGCCCCCGCCGGCCTCGGCGTTCGCCGCGCTCAACGCCTCCGCGCTGGCGCGGGCGGCCGACCTCGACGGGGCTCGCCGGCGCTGGGCGATCGGCACCGGGTACGTCGGCGAGGAGGTACCCGTCCTGCTCGTGCGCCGCAACGACGACACCGCCACACCCTCCGCGCCCCCGTCGCCGCCCCTCTCCCCGCCGCGCCTGCCCTGGTACCGCGGCCCGGCGGTTGCGTTCGGCCTGAAGTCCGCCGCCATCGCGTACCCGGCCGTGTTGCCGCTGGACCGCGTCGCGCGGGTCATCGCCGACACATACGCCGCACTTGGCGAGATCACGCCACAGGCGGCCGCTTCGGTCACGCTCGTCCCGCGCCCCGGCGGCGCGCTTCGCTGCCTGCTCGCCGACGGAGACAGCGACGAGAACCGGCTCTTCACAAGCGCGCTGGAGGACATCCTCGGTAGCGGCGCGGTCCCGCGCTACGTCATCTCGCGGCTCGCCTGGCCCGCCTCCACGACCCGCGGTGCCCGGCTGCGGTGGCGCGCGCTGCTGGGCCGCTGGAAGCTCGACGTGACCTGGCACCCCGTCCCCAGCGACCTTGCCAGCCACCGCCACCGCGCAGACGCCTTCCACAACTCGTGGGCGAACTGGCTCGGATACAGCCACCTGCTCTTCGCCGGCCGCACGGACAAAGGTCGCGCCGCACGCGCCCACGCCACCTCCGCAGCAGCGCACTTCCATCCCAGCCAGCGCACCATGTGGCACTGACACCACCGCCCCGAGGTGGCGGTCCCGGCTGCTCCCGCTTCCACAAGAACGCCTCGAGTAGCAGCTAGTTCGCAGCACCCCGGGCTGGACTCGAACCAGCGACCTGCGGATTAGAAGTCCGCTGCTCTATCCAGCTGAGCTACCGGGGCACGCGCCGGACGCTGCCGGCGATCGGGATGGCCGGATTCGAACCGACGACCCCCGCGTCCCAAACGCGGTGCTCTACCAGGCTGAGCTACATCCCGTTACGCGCTGAACGGTAGGGCCTGCGGCCCGCAAGCGCACGAACACCACGACAGCGGCGCCGAAAGGCCGCCCCGAGCGGGCGGCCGCGGCACGCCAGCTACTCTCAGCGCCGATGGCCCACGTCGAGCCGCTTCGCGCATTGCACTACGACCCCGCCGTGGCCGGGCCGTTGCAGAACCTGGCCGCGCCGCCGTACGACGTGATCGATCCCGAGCAGCGCGCCGAGCTTGCCGCGCGCTCACCGCACAACGTCGTCGCGATCGACCTGCCCGAGGATCCCGCGGGAGGCGATCGCTATGCGCACGCGGCCGCCCTGCTCGAGCAATGGCGCACCGAGGGCGCCGTCGTGCAGGACGACGAGCCCGCGCTGTGGGCGATCGTGCAGGACTACACGGGGCCGGACGGGCGCACCCTGACGCGCAACGGCTTCTTCGCGCGCGTGCGCGTCGAGGACTACGGCCCGGGCACGATCCGCCCACACGAACGCACGCATCCGGGCCCCAAGGAGGACCGGCTGCGCCTCACCCGCGCCACCCGGGCCAACCTGTCGCCGATCTTCTCGCTGTACTCCGATTCCGACCTCGCGGCCTGGCGCGCGCTCGAGCCGGCGACGCAGACCGAAGCGCCCTTCGGCGACGTGACGGAGGCCGACGGCACGCGCAACCGCCTGTGGCGCATCGCCGACCCCGACGCGATCGCACGCGTCCAGGCCGCGATCGCCGACGCCGAGCTGCTCATCGCCGACGGCCACCACCGCTACGAGACCGCGCGCGTCTACGCCGACGAGATCGGCGGCGAGGGCACGCACCGCTACGTGCTCATGTGCCTCGTCGCGCTGCAGGACGAGGGCCTGACGGTGTTTCCGACGCACCGCCTCGTCACCGGGCTGAAGGGCGACGACGCGAAGATCGAGGCGCTCACGAAGACCCTCGAGGAGTGCTTCGAGATCGAGCCGGTCGAGCCCGACGACCTCGTCCCGCCGGGCGAGGGCGACGGCACGATCCAGATGGGCTACATGGACAGCCACTTCAGGCGCGCGTTTCGCCTGACGCTGAAGGACCAGGCGATCGCCGACCAGGCGCTGCCCGACATGCCCGAGCCCTACCGGCGCCTCGATACGGCGGTGCTCGAGGCGCTCGTGCTGACCGGGCCGCTCGGCCTCAGCGAGGACGACATCTCCCATCTCAACGGGCTGGGCTACGCGCGCTCCTTCGAGGAGGCGCGCGAGCTCGTCGACTCCGGGGCCTTCGACGCAGGGTTCTTCCTGCGCGGGATCCCCGTCAGGCAGATCCAGGAGATCGCCGCGGCCGGCGTCAACATGCCCCCGAAGTCCACGTACTTCTTCCCGAAGGTGCCGACGGGTTTGCTCTTCAACTCGTTGAACGACCCGGAGTAGCATTCGTGTCCATGAACGCAACGGCGCAGCGAATCAGCGGTTTTCGCCATGTCGTCAAGGTGCGCCAGCACCGGTTGAACTGCGACGAGCCGGTCGAGCACGACGGAGACGACTCCGGTCCCTCGCCGCAGGAGCTGCTGGCGGCGAGCCTCGCCTCGTGCACGGCGGTGACGATGGAGATGTACGCCAGCCGCAAGGGCTGGGACCTCGATTCCGTGGAGGTCGCGTGCGAGTACATACCGGCCGAGCGCGGCTGCCCGACGAAGTTCACGCTGACGCTGCGGCTGCCGTCGGATCTCTCCGACGAGCAGGTGCAGCGCCTGAAGGTGATCGCGACGAAGTGCCCGGTGCACCGCACGCTCGACGGCGAGGTCATGTTCGACGAGCGTGTCGAGCGCATCGAGCTCGCTGCCTGACGCGCTGCGCGCGGTCCTGCTGGATCCCGCCGCCGCGACCAGCGTGGAGGTCCACGGACGCACGAAGGCGGCGGTGCTCGTCGCCCTCTACGCACACCACGGCTCGCTGCACGCCGTCTTCACGCGCCGACAGGGCGACCTGCGCCGCCATGCCGGGGAGATCTCCTTTCCCGGGGGCCGGCGCGACGAGAAGGACGCCGACCTGCTGAGCACCGCGCTGCGCGAGGCCGAGGAGGAGATCGGCCTGCCGCGCGAGGCGGTCGACGTCCTCGGCGCGCTCTGGCCCATCCCGACGGTGGCGACGGGTTTCGGCGTCTACCCGTTCGTCGGGCTGATCGAGCCGGGGCGCGAATGGGCGCTGTCGCCGCGCGAGGTCGACGAGGTCCTCGAGCTGCGCCTCGCCGACCTGCGCGCCGCCGGCAACCGCCGGCGCCTGCTGCACCGGGGGATCCCGTTTCGCAGCGTCGTCTACGACGTCGGCCACGAGGCGGTGATCTGGGGCGCGACGGCGCGGATCGTCGGTGACCTGCTGGCGCGGATCGACCCACTTCTCGATGCGGCGAGCGGGTAGAGACCTTCGCGATGAGCCGTGAGGACCTGCTCCGCAGCCTGCGCTCCAGCATCACCGACGAGCGCGTGCTGGCGGCGGTCGCCGAGGTTCCGCGGGAGCTGTTCGTCTCCCCCTCGCTGGAGCAGTTCGCCTACGTCGATCGCCCGCTGCCGATCGGCGGCGGGCAGACGATCTCCCAGCCGACGCTCGTCGCGCGCATGTGCGAGCTGCTCGAGCTGAAGAGCGACGACGTCGCGCTGGACATCGGCAGCGGCTCGGGGTATCACGCGGCGCTGCTCTCGCGGCTGTGTCGCCACGTCTACGGGGTCGAGCTCGACGCGGAGCTCGCGCAGCAGGCGGCGCGTTCGCTCGAGCTGGCGGGCATCGAGAACGTCACGATCCTCGCGGGAGACGGCGCCCGTGGGCTGCCCGAGCACGCGCCGTATGACGCGATCAACGTCGCGGCCACCGCGGCCGGCGAGGTGCCGCCGGCGCTGGAGGAGCAGCTCGCCGTCGGCGGGCGACTGATCGCGCCCGTCGCCCGCGACGGCGAGGAGCACCTCGTCTTCGTGCGCCGCGAGTCGCATGGGCTGGAGCGCACGCTGCTCAACGCCGTGCGCTTCGTGCCACTGCGTTAGACCCCGAGCAAGCGGTCGATCGCTCCACGCGCGGCGGCTGCCCAGCCGTCTGCGTCGGCGGGGTCGGCCGTCAGGATCTCGAACGGGATCTCGTTGAGCTCGCAAGCGCGGCGCAGCTGACCGGTGCCCGCCTGCAAGATCTCGGGCGCGACCGTCCCCACCGCCTCATAGACGATCCCGCGCACGGTCGTGTCGATCGACTTGGAGAGCATCATCTCCAGCCGCGCACCGTGCAGCGCGGCGACCGCAGCGGGCGGCCCCGCCGCAGTGCCGAGTGCCCAGACGAGGATCGTCACGTTCTCCAGCGCGTAGCGCAGCGTCCCGACGACGTCCGGGTCGCCGATCCAGCACTCGGCGCCGGCGGCCTCGATCCGCGCGCGCCGGTCCTCCTGGCGGGTCACCGCGCGCACCGCGTGCCCGTCCGCCACGAGGCGCTCCGCGAGCGCGAGCCCGCGGCAACCGCCGCCGATCAGGAGCACCCGCATGGGGCTACGCTAGCGGCGCGCGCCGACCGGCACCGATGCGCTCGTCCCCGACCGGCGGCGAGCGACCTCACGAACCCGGCTGCGCACGCGTTCTATCCCCATGACGACCGCCGCGCGCCTGCCGCCCTTTCAGCGCTTCCTCGACGCCCACGCCGAAGACGTCCTGCGCTTCCTCGTCGCGGCGGTCGGTCGCCACGACGCCGACGATGCCTTTCAGGAGACGTTCCTGTCGGCGCTGCGCAGCTATCCGCGGCTGAGGCCGGACTCGAACCTGCGCGCCTGGGTGCTGACGATCGCCCACCGCAAGGCGCTCGACGTGCACCGCGCACGCGGGCGAGACCCCGTGCCGGTTGCCGAGATCGGCGACCATGCGCGGCCGACGCCGCGCACCGCCGCCGCCGACGCGCCGGAGGACCACTGGGAGCGCGTGCGGGCGCTGCCCGCACGCCAGCGCGAGGTGCTCACCCTGCGCTACGCCGCGGACCTGAGCCATGCCGAGATCGCGATCGCACTCGGCTGCACCGAAGCGGCCGCGCGTCGCGCCGCCGCCGACGGCCTGAAGAACCTACGCAAGGAGCTGACCGATGTCGCTGCCACCGCCTGACCTGGGCGCCGGCGAGGCCGCCGCCCTCGCCGCACGCACCGCCGCCCGGGCCGCCGACGAGCACATCGCCGAGATCGCCTACGCGACCGTCGACAGCCCCCTCGGGCGGCTCGTCGCCGTCGCCACGCCGCGCGGGCTCGCACGGCTGGCCTACGAGCTCGGCAACGGCGGCCTCGACGAGATCCTCGACGACGTCGCGCTGCGCCTGTCGCCGGCGATCGTGGAGGCGCCCGCGCGGCTGGATCCGGTCCGTCGGGAGCTCGAGGAGTACTTCGACGGGCGCCGCCAGCACTTCGGCGTGGCGCTGGACTGGTCGCTGTCGCGCGACGGCTTTCGCCGCCGCGTGCTGCAGGAGTGCGCACGGATCCCGTTCGGCGCGACGCGCACCTACAAGGACATGGCGATCGCCGCCGGCTCGCCGAGCGCCTTTCGCGCCGCCGGCGGCGCTCTGGGCGCCAACCCGATCCCGATCATCGTGCCCTGCCACCGCGTCCTGGCCAGCTCCGGCGGCCTGGGGGGCTACACCGGCGGACTCGAGCGCAAGCGCCTGCTGCTGTCGATCGAGGGCGCCTGCCTGCAGACTAGAGTCCGGGCATGACCGTCGACCCGAATCAGCACGACGTCTTCGTCCTGCGCCAGAAGATCAAGATGGTGATCAACCAGTACGAGTTCTACCTGGCGAACAACGACGAGCCGGGCGAGGCGATCTGCTTCGTCGAGCAGAAGCGCTTCAAGTTCAAGGAGGACATCGGCTTCTTCACCGATGCGGCGAAGACGCAGGAGCTGCTGCGCATCAAGGCCCGCCAGCGCTTCGACCCGCGCGCGACGTACGACATCACCGACGAGACGGGCGCGAAGATCGGCGAGATCACCAAGGTCTTCGGCGCGAGCCTGCTGCGCTCGACGTTTCGGATCAACGACGCCGAGGGCCAGGAACTGATGATCTCGACGGAGAAGAGCCTGCCCATCGCGCTCATCCGCCGACTGGTCGGCCTCATCCCATACGTCGAGAACGTCGCCAACTGGCTGCCGATCCCCTACCACTTCGTCTTCAAGCGCGGCGAGGAGATCCTCGGCGAGAACCGCCGCCAGATCGGCAAGCTCCGCGACATCTACACGATCGACATGACGCCGGATTCGGCACGCACGATCGACCGGCGCCTCGTGCTCGCGCTGGCAGTGGGCCAGGACGCCCTGCAGGCACGCTAGGTTTGCAGCATGGATAACGCACGTTCTCAGGCCTACGGCCGCGTCGTGAAGACGCTCGACGAGCTCGGCAACGTCAAGCTGACACCCGACGAGGCGCAGATCATCCGCAACGCCGCCGACGCGCTGTTCTTCGACGGCGACGGCTACGACGAGCTCGCCGCCGCCGAGGACCTCGTGCAGCAGCTCGTCGACGCCGGCCGCTGGACCGAGGAGAGCGGCCACCGGCTCGTCGACGACGTCGCCGCCTGCGGGCCGTCCGCCGGCGTTCGCTGACGCAGCGCTTCCCGCCGGAGGACGAGGTCGCCGGCAGTCAACCGACGGTCGCCGGACCGTCTACTCGGCCGGCTCCGCCCACTGCGCCTCGGCGAGATCGCCGGCCGGCATCCCCTCCGGTGCCGGGATCCCGGGCGTGTCGCGCAGGTACCACTCGGCGTCGAGCGCCGCCTGTGAGCCGGAGCCGGCCGCCGTGACCGCCTGGCGGTACGTGTGGTCGACGACGTCGCCGGCGGCGAAGACGCCCGGCTTGCGCGTGCGCGTCGACCGGCCCTCGGTGATGACGTAGCCCTCGTCGTCGAGCTCGACCATGCCCTCGACGAGATGCGACTGCGGCTCGTGGCCGATCGCGATGAACGCTCCGTCGATCTCGACCTCCAGCTCCTCGTCGGTCTCTGCGTTGCGCAAGCGCGCGATCTCCAGGCCGCCCTTCTCGCCGGCGTGGAACTCGGCCACCTTGTACGGCGTCAGCCACTCGATGTTCTCGATCGAGCGCGCCCGCTCGAGCATGATCTTCGAGGCGCGGAACTCCTCGCGACGGTGCACGACGACGACCTTCGACGCGAACTTCGACAGGAAGATCGCCTCCTCCATCGCGCTGTCGCCGCCGCCGACGATCATCGTCGGCTTCTCCTTGAAGAAGGCGGCGTCGCACGTCGCGCAGTACGACACCCCGCGGCCGCTGAGCTCCTCCTCACCGCTGACCTCGAGCTTCTTGTGCTCGGCGCCCATCGCGAGGATCACGGTGCGCGTGCGGTACTCGTCCTTGCCGACCCAGACCTTGTGGACGCCGCCGGACTCGTCGGAGAGCTCGACCTTCGTCGCCTGATCGGTGATGAAGCGCGTGCCGAAGCGCTCGGCCTGGTCGCGGAACCGCTGCATGAGCTCCGGCCCCTCGATGCCGTCCGGGAAGCCCGGGTAGTTCTCGACGTCCGTCGTCTGCTGCAGCAGCCCGCCCCACAGGAAGCCTTCGATCACCAGTGGCTGGAGGTTCGCGCGCGACGTGTAGAGGGCCGCGGTGTAGCCGGCCGGCCCGGAGCCGACGACGATGACGTTCTCGATGCTGTCAGGGCTGGGACTCGTCACTTCACAAACTGTAGTGGTAGCGGATGCGTCACGCCCGAGCGGGCGCCGCGACGTCGCGGCGCCGTCGCTCGTCGCGCCAGCGCGCGACGGTGCGCCGCAGCTGGAAGTAGGCGATCGCGCCGGGGATGGTCGGAAGCCAGAAGGCGCACCCGCGGTAGGTCAGCCCCGCGACGATGGCCAGGTCGACGTCGCCCCCGAACGCGGCGAAGGCGCCGATCATGGCCCCGTCGACCCCGCCGATGCCCCCGGGCAGGGGCAGCAGGTTGCCCAGCATCCCGACGAAGAAGGACATGACGATCACCGCCCCCGGCGGCGCCTCGCCGAAGGCTCGGAAGGCCGCCCACAGGATGGCGACCTGCGAGACCCAGAAGAGGAGTGAGCCCAGCACCGCGGGATCGCTGGCGCGCACGTGGCGCACGGCCTCGCGCGTGCCGGCCGAGACCGCCGCGGGCAGGTTGGCCAGCCGCTGGGCGGTGCGGTCGAGGCGCCCGCCGCGCTGTGCGCGGCGCTCGAGGCGGCGCTGGAGGTCGGGCGGGA
>JAHWJM010000399.1 GCA_019348435.1 Actinomycetota bacterium | reverse complement strand
CCGATCTGATCGCACGCTGTAGGCAAAGGAAGATCGTTTGGCCGCCGCCGTCCTGCAGCGGGACGCCGACTGCGGTGCCCGACGAGCCGGCTCGTTCCACAGCCGAACGGCGACCGGTACCCGGTCCTACAATTCGCTCGTGGATTTCGCCCATGTGTTCTCCCGACGTCGTTGGCGTGAGCGGTTTCGGTCGGAGGAAGACGTGCAGGCCCGCGAGCGCGCCGAGCCAGACGAGACTGCAACCGCCACCGCGCGAACCGGTGTCCCCCCACAGGAGGCTGTTCGCGCAGCCCGACCGAACGCAGACCCTCACGCCGGTGCCCCAGTCGAATCCCGCTGACCGTCGCCGGCACGTCCCACTCCCGAACGGCTATCGGAACCGGCCAAGCGTTCTCAGAGGAAGCCGGCGGAGTCCGTCGTGTTGGAGCGAGTTGTCAGATCAGACAGTCCGAGCCGTCGTCGCGCGCGACACCGATCGCTTCGCGTCCGAATTTGGTGGCCACCGCCTTGAGCACGCGTTGCGCGCTGCGGTGCCCCGTCGGGACGATGCGGACCGTCTCGTTCTCGCGCCCGGTGCAAGTCAGCACTGGCGTTACTCGCCCGCGGCTGAGGCGCAGGACGTAGACGGTGATCGCCAGTCGCGCGGGGCCGCGGCCTTCGATTGCGCGCGCGGCGACGAGGCGCTGGTCGCGCACGATGCGGAACTCCGAAGCCGCGCCGGCGCGCAGGCGCGTGCCGGTGCGCGGGTCCGCCAGGGTGTACGCGCCGACGAAATACGCGCCGAGCCATCCGGCGATCGGCGGCTGGATCGCGGGCAGTGCCGCCGAGATCGCGTAGCGCTGCGCGTAGTCGTCCCACGCGATTACGACCGGCACTTTGATCGGCTCGTCCGCGAGGGTCAGCTGGTACGTCGCGAAGAGCTCGGAATTGCCGTCGCCGTCGATGTCGACCGTGAGCGGGCGGCCAAGGTCGTAGTCCCAGTCTCCGCCCTGCAACTCCTCCGGCGGTACAACGGCGTAGCCGCCGTCGCCCCCCCTTGTACGCGGCCGGAAGCTGAACCGCAGGCGCAGCCAACCATCGTCCTCGTCGTAGATTCGCAGCTCGGCGGTAGGGGTCCCGTCGCGCGGCGCCAGCACGAACACATGAGAGCTCACGCCGTGCAGATCCTCGACGCTGGCAAACACGGTGGCGCTCCCCTCGCGCTCTGCGGCTTGACGGATGGCGTCGAGCTGGGCGCTCACCGGCGGCGCCACGGGCTTGGCCCAGCCGCCGGTATTGACCACCAGCGCGAGCACAAGCGCCGACGCCGCGGTCGCGCCCAGGCCGAGCACAAAAACGCGGTCGCCCGCGGCCTCACGCTCGCGCCCGCGAGCGGCGGGCGCCGGCGCCTCCGGCGTCGCTGGTGCGGGCGCTGCTCCGAGCGCCGCGCCCAGCCCGCGTGCCAGATCGAGCGACTCGGGGTACAGCTCGCGCGCACGGTCGGCCTCCGCGGCGCTTGGCGCAGCCGGCAACGCGATCACGCGCGCCGCGACCGCCAGGCGCCGGCCCCGTTCGCCGACATCTCCGGACCCCCGCAGCAGTTCCTCCCACGCCTGGGGACGCACGGTCGTGACCACCGTCCTGCCGTCCAGGAGCACGGCGAGCTCCGGGGCGTTTAGGTGCGGCGCGAAACGCTCGAGGTCGTCGAGCCACCACAGCGCGTCGCGGGGCGGCGTGAATGACACGTCATCGAGCAGCGCCGCAAGCGCCGCCCCGCTCGCCGGGACGACGGCGAGTCGATCGCCGAAGCTGCCGCGCGCGACTTCGCACGCCGTGCGCGACTTGCCGGCGCGATCAGGGCCGACGAGCACCACGAGTCCTCCCTCGCCAAGCGCTTCGCGCACGGCCTCGTCGGCGTCGCGCGCTACATACGGACCAAGCGAAGACCCGCGGCCGGCGGCCGCAGGCGGGAACACGCCGAGCGTCAGCGGGTCTACGTCGGCGATCCGTCGCAGCGGCCACACGCGCAGCAGGCCGCGCAGGACGCCGCTCCTCGCGGCCACATGGCGTCCGCGCTGGAGTGCGAGCCCCGCCAGCCCGACCGTGACGGCCACCAGCAGTGAAACCACCGGACGTGGATCGAACGCGCCGACGGTCTGCTGGAGGATCTGGATGAGCGCAAAGACGACGCCACCCACACCGACAGCGGTGCCGCCCAGTCGCCTGCGCGTGCTGCTGACAGAAGCGTGCCGCACGTCGCGAGCATGACGCACGACGCGCCGGCCGTTCAAGCAGGCGCACGTCTCTGCTCAGAGGTGTGCGGCCACCCCGCTGACTGGTTATTAGCAAGCCGGCCGCTGGTCGCCAGCGCTGTAGGAATCGCCGCGGAGCGGACGACGGGTCGATCGACGTCCAGCGAGGCGATGGCGGCGTAACGCGTCGGCGACGCGTCGTTTCGCAGACGCAAGCGCAAAACGCCACGCCGACTCCGATCGGCTGCACCGCTAGAGGGTGCGAACTTGCGTGACGGCCGCGGACACCATCCAGCGAAACCTCCGCCCGGACCCGGACTCCTGAACGAAGCTTGACTGGACGACGCCGGTGGCGCCCCGAGCCTTTTTTGCGTCTCAGCTCGCAGTCGAACCGGATCTGGGACCGCGGCGGCGGTCGAACTTCGCGGCCAGATCCGCTTGTTTACGGGACGGAGCCGGACACGCCTTTGGGACGAAGTCGTGGCAGAGGCGGCGACCGGCCGCCCACGTGAAGGCGTCTCGATAGCCGGAGCGGCGCGGAACACAAGCGGCCGGTCGAAAACGGAGAAGCACGCCGCCGCTGATGAGGGAGCAGTGGCGTGACGTTGCGTCGCTGGTCGGCGCGTTGATCG
>JAHWJM010000398.1 GCA_019348435.1 Actinomycetota bacterium | reverse complement strand
CCGCCGCACTGATCATCGTCGGCCTGCAGATCTTCTTCTCGTCGTTTCTGCTGTCGATTCTCGGTTTGCGCCGCCGCGACTAGCCCGCCACCGTCGTGGACCTGCTCGCGGCCTGGCTGCTGTATCCGCTTGCGCTCGCCCTCCTGTGCCTTGGGCTCGGGCTGCTCGCCGGCCGGCTGGCGGGCTGGCGCTTCCCCGGGGTCCTGCTGCTGCCGGTCGGGTTCGTCGCGCTCGTCGCGCTCGCGCGGCTGCTGACGCAGGAGGGCGGGACCGCGCGGTTCGCGCTGCCGGTCATCGTGGTTCTCGCCCTCGCCGGCCTCCTGATTCAGCGCGCGTGGCTGCGATCGCTGCGCCCCGATCTCTGGATCGCGCTCGCCGCCGTCGGCGTGTTCGCCGTCTTCGGGGTCCCGGTCGTCCTCTCGGGCGACCCGACCTTCGCGGGCTACCTCGCCCTCCCCGACACGTCACATCAGCTCTCGCTCGCCGACCTGCTTGCACGGCACGGCTTCGACTGGGCCCCCATCGACGAGGGCTCGCGACGGCTGTCGCTGCACACGTATGTCCTGACCGCGTACCCCGTCGGCGGTCAGGCGGCGCTCGGCGTCACGGCGCCGCTCGGCGTGCTCGACCTCGCATGGCTCTACCAGCCGCTGCTGAGCTTCATGGCGGCGATGACGAGCCTCGCGCTGGCAGGGCTCGTGGCGCCGTTGCTGCGGTCGCGCCTGCAGGTCGGGGTTGCCGCGTTCGTGGCGGCCCAGCCGGCGCTCGTCGTCGGCTTCGCGCTGCAGGGCTCGATCAAGGAGATCACGACCATCGCCGCGCTCGTCACCGGCGTCGCGGTGCTCGCTGTCGCGATCCGCGAGCGCCGACCGGCGCGCTCGCTGCTGGTGCTGGCGATCGCGGGCGCGGCGGCGCTCAGTGCGCTGGGACCGGCCGCCGCCGCGTTCTACGCAGTCGTCGTCCTCGTCGTGCTCGTCGTGTGGGGAGCGTGGATCGCGCGTGCGCGGCGCTGGCGCGAGGTCGGGTGGCTCGTCGCCTGTGGCGCCTTTGCAACGGTGCTTGCGCTCCCGGTGCTCACATCGCTCGCGACGCAGCTACACGTCCAGGGGGGCACGCTCGATGCGCAGGACAGCGGTGGCGCGGGGGCCGTCGCGGTGCCGGATCTGGGCAACCTCGCGCAACCACTGGGCATCGAGCAGGTCCTCGGGGTCTGGCTCGAAGGCGACTACCGCTACGAGACGATCGAGTACGCGACGCTGCAGACGGTCGCGCTGTGGCTCGCCGGCATCTGCGCGCTGCTCGGGCTGTCGTGGTCGATCCGCCGGCGCGCGTGGCAGCCGTTGCTGCTCGTCGTGGTGCTCGTCGCGCCCTCGATCTATCTGCTCGGCCGCGGAAGCCCCTATGCCGACGCGAAGGTGCTCGCGATCCTGTCGCCGGCGATCCTGCTGCTGGCCATCCTCGGGGCGCTGGTCCTCTGGCGCGGGCGCTGGCGCCCGCTCTCGCTGCTGCTGACGGGCGCGCTGACGCTCGCCGTGGTGTCGTCGAGTGCGCTTGCCTACCACGACGTCTCGTTGACGCCGTATGACCGCTACGCGGAGCTGCTCGAGCTCAACGAGCGGCTGGCGGGGCGCGGGCCGGTGATCTTCAACGAGTACGACGAGTTCGGCAAGTACTTCCTGCGCGACGCCTCGAGCTACAACCAGCCGGAGTGGCCGCACGGCTACCGCGATGAACCGTACGAGCCCAATGCGCTCGCCGACCCGAAGCGGCGTCCGAGCATGAAGACGCCGCTCGACGTCGACGACCTGCGCCTGGACTACCTCCAATCAGCGCCGTACATCATCCTGCGACGGTCGCCGACGTCGAGCCGGCCGCCGGCGAACTTCCGGCTGGCATGGTCCGGCGACTTCTATGAGTTGTGGCGCCGGACGCCGACGCCGCGCGTCGTGCGCCACAAGCCGCTGGGGCCCGACATCCTGCATCCCGCCGCCAAGGTGACCGCCGCCGAGGCGCGCGACTGGGCGCGCGAGGCACGGCAGGCGGACGGCCGCATCGCGTTCGTCGAGCGGGCCCCGCTGACGAGCTTCCACGTCAGCCACCACCCTCGTCCGCCGACCTGGCAAGGGTTCGGCAACTTCCCGGAGGCGCTCGTGCCGGCAGGGCCCGGGCGGGTCCATGCGCCGGTCCGGATCCCCCGCTCGGGCCGCTACCACGTCTGGTTCGAGGGGTCGTTCGCCCGCCCGCTGACGGTGAGCATCGACAACCGCCCGCTCGGCACGACAGATGGCGGCCTCAACAACCCCGGCGCATACGTGCATCTGGGGACGCGTCAGCTGACGCGCGGCGCGCACGGCGTGCAGGTCCGCCAAGGCGGCGGCGACCTGACCCCGGGCAGCGGCGGCTATCGCTCGAGCCTGCGCCACATCGGGCCGATCCTCTTTCAGCCGGTGCACGACGCGGAGCGCCGTGTGCGCGCGATCGATCCGGACGACTGGCGCGAGCTGGTGGGGGTTCGCGCGGACTGGCTGGAGGTCGTCAAGTAGTCACCGGCCTCGAGCTGCCGCGCCTCCGCCGGCCGGCGAACACCTGGAGCGCAGCACGCGAGCCACTACAGCTCCTCGGCCGCCAGCGGCGCCATCCGGTCGAAGACGCGAAAGCCCAGCCAGATGATGAGGACCAGCAGCGCCAGCGGCACCGCCAGCAGCGCCGTCGACCCCAGCACCGCAGCCGGCGACGGCGCGCCGGTGAGCAGATGGCGCGACTCCTGGATGATCGCCGCCAGCGGGTTCATCAGCTGGATCTTCGCGACGGTCTCGTAGCGGGCCAGCACGGCCTCGATCGGATACAGGATCGGCGTCGCGTAGA
>JAHWJM010000397.1 GCA_019348435.1 Actinomycetota bacterium | reverse complement strand
GCGCGCCGCACACCGATCGGACGGTACTCCCGGGCGGTCGCTCACACATCCCCCTACGGGCCGACGCCGCCTCTCCACCCGGCGGTGGAACTCGAACTGGTCGATCGGATCGGCGGTGCGGCCTGGCCCCGCTGGGGCGCGATGCGCGGCAGGCGCCGTGTGAGCCAGTGCGGCATCCACCAGGCGCGCTCGCCGAGCAGTCGCATGACGGCGGGGACGATCAGGCAGCGGATGAGGAACGCGTCGAGCAGGATCGCGACGGCGAGGCCGAGGCCGAACTGCTGCAGCATCCGCTCGGGGCTGAGCACGAAGGCGCCGAAGACGACGATCATGATCGCGCCGGCGGCGGTGATCACCCGTCCGGTGGTGGCCAGACCCTCGCGGATTGCCGCTGGCGCGTCGCGTGTGCGCTGCCATTCCTCGTGCATGCGCGAGACGAGGAAGACCTCATAGTCCATCGACAACCCGAAGACGATCGCGAAGATCATCACCGGGCCGAAGGCCTCGATCGGACCGCTGCCCTCGAAGGCGAGCGTCACGACCCCGAGCGACGCGCCGATCGTGAGCAGGTTGAGCAGCGCCGCCTTGAGCGGGATCAGGACCGAGCGGAACACGACCATCAGCAGCAGCGCGGACAGGCCGACGACGACCGCCAGGAACAGCGGCAGCCGGTCGTTCACGATCGCCGTGAAGTCGGCGGCGGCGGCCGTCGGTCCGCCGACCAGGTATGTCCCGCCGGAGCGTTGCGCGAGCGACGGCAGCACATCGTCGCGCAGGCGCGCCAAGAGGTCGTTCGTCGCCTCGTCCTGCGGCTTGGAGGTCGGGTACGCGACGACCGTCGCGACGTCGCCGTCACCGGCGGGCGAGGGCGGGGTCACGCCGGCGATCCCGGGCGTCCGTGCCAGTGTGCGTCGCAGCTCGGCGGCCGCGTTGCCACCTCCCTGCGCGACGACGACCAGCGGGCCGCTGAAGCCGGGGCCGAAGCCTTCGGCGAGCAGGTCGTAGGCCTGGCGGCTGGTCTTCGAGGGGTCGTCGGTGCTGGCGTCGGCGAAACCGAGCGGCATCTCGAGCGCGGGCGCCGAGAGCGCAAGCAGGAGCGCGACGGCGACGACCAGCGCCGGCCACGGGCGCCGCTGCACGAACGCCGACCAGCGCCGCCAGCGCTCCCCGTCGGCGTGCCGCGCGCGGCTGGCGCGGCGCCGCACGCTGCGCTCCAGCCGGTGGCCGAACACGGCCAGCAGCGCCGGCAGCAGCGTCAGCGCGGCGAGCATCGTCATCAGCACGGTCAGGGCGACGGCGAGCGCCATGCCCTGCAGCGACGCCAGGCCGAGCGCGTACAGCCCGAGCAGCGCGAACATCACGGTGCAGCCGGCGAAGAACACCGATCTCCCGGCCGTGTCGAGCGCCGTGCCGATCGCGCGCTCGCGCGAGGCGCCGTCCAGCAGCTCTCCGCGGTAGCGCGAGAAGATCAGCAGTGCGTAGTCGATCCCGACGCCGAGGCCGACGAGCATCATCAGCGGCGGCGTGAAGTCGGCGACGTCGGTCACGTGCGAGGCGAGCACGATCAGCCCGATCGTGCTGCCGACCGCGAAGACGGCGGTCAGCAGCGGCAGGCTCGCCGCCAGCAGCGAGCCGAACAGCAGCACCAGGATCACCAGCGCGGCGAGCATCCCCGCGCCCTCGGCGCCGCCGCTCGTCGCCTCCTGCGCCTCGCGGACCGGGTCGCCGCCGAGCTCGACGCGCAGCCCGTCGCCGCCGGCCGCCTGCGCGACCTCGACGATCCGCAGGACGTCCGCCTTCGGGATGTCGGTCGTGACGCCGTCGAGGGCCACGGTGGCGTAGGCGATCGTGTCGTCGGGCGACAGCGTGCTCGCAGGATCCTCGTACGGGCTGGTGACGGCGGCGACGTCCGGCAGCCGGCGCACGTCGGAGAGCAGCGCCTCGACGCGGTCGCGGACGGCGGGTCTGCTCAGCCCGTCGCGATTCTGCACGACGATCTGGATCGTGTCGCCCGCCTGCGCGGGTGCGCGCGCCGCGAGCGTGTCGGCGGCCCGCTGCGACTCGGTGCCGGGCAGCGAGAAGTCGTTGTGGTAGTCGCTGCCGATCGCCGCCGAGGCCGCAGTGACACCGAGCAGCACGGCGACCCAGGCGCCCAGCGCGGCGCGGCGGTGGTGATATGACCACGCGGCCAGCCGCTCGAAGCGGCTGCGTCTCAAGGTGGCGTATGACATGCGTCGATGTTGGGCCGCGAGCGGGGATCGCGCATCGGCCTGGACGCCGCACTTCGCATACCGCGGCGGGGGTACGCGCGCGGCCTGCTACCCCGGCCGGCGTACGCCGCGAAGCCGATGACGCGCGGCCGCGCGTGGCGTAGCGTGCGCGGTGATGCTCGCCGACTGGCAAGCGCGCATGCGGGACCTCTCGCCACGTGCCGTGGACGTCGGCCTGGTCTTGACGGTCGCGGCGGCGATGGCGGTGACGATCAGCATCGCGCAGGAGGCGGAAGCGACCCGATCGCGCGACGTTCTCGCCTACCTGCTGGGCACGAGCGTCGCCGCGCTGCTGCTGCTGCGCCGCCGACGCCCGCTGGGCGTCCTGGCCGGCTCGATCGGCGTGATGTTCATCTACTACGGGCTCGACTACCCCGCCTTCTCCTCGGCGGTGCCGCTGGCGGCCGCGACGTACTCGGCGGCGGTCGCCGGCCACGGCCTGCGCGCTGCGGCGATCCTCGGCGCCTTCGTCGTCGTCGTCGGACTCGCCGCACGCCTCGACGAGGGCGAGTCGCTGGCCGAGGTGCTGCGCATGAGCCTGCTCACGGACGTCGTGCTGCTCGGGGCGGTGCTGCTGCTCGGCGAGGCGGTGCGCAACCGCCG
>JAHWJM010000396.1 GCA_019348435.1 Actinomycetota bacterium | reverse complement strand
GAGCGCGCGCGGCGCGACCGAGGCCTTCGTGAGCGCCTGGCACGAGGAGGACTTCCGCTTCGCGATCATCAACTTCGCCAACCCCGACATGGTCGGCCACACCGGCGTCATCGCGGCGGCCGTCGCCGCGATCGAGACCGTGGACGACTGCCTGGGGCGGATCGTCGAGGCGGTCGCCTCGACGGGCGGCGCCTGCCTCGTCACCGCCGACCACGGCAACGCCGACCACATGCTCGAGCCCGACGGCTCGCCGAACACCGCGCACTCGCTGAACCCGGTCCCGTTGGTCGTCACGGTCGAGGGCGCCGCGCTCGATCGCGCCGGCGGGATCCTCGCCGACATCGCCCCGACGGCCCTCGAGCTGCTGGGCATCGCACAGCCGCCGGAGATGACCGGCCGCTCGCTGCTCGTCGCGAGCTGAGGCGCTCAGCCGCTCATGGCGCGAAGCGCGCAGCGCGCTCGGCCAGCCAGTCGGTCATGCGCGACAGCGTTCGCGGATCGAGTTGGTGTCCGCCCGTATGCTCGTGGTACTCGACGGGCAGGCCCGCGGCCTCGAGCCGGCGGTGGGCGTCGCGCGCGAAGTCCACGGAGATCACCTGATCGCGCGCGCCGTGCGTGATGAACACAGGCAGGTCGGCGCGCGTCTCGAGCTCGGCGTGCCAGCCCTCGACCGTCGGGATGAAGCCGCTCATCGCCAGGATGCCGGCGGGGGCGGGCCGCCGCGGCCCAAGCCCCGTCGCGTAGGACATGACGCAGCCCATCGAGAAGCCGCCGATCAGCGTGCGCTCCCACCCGATCTCGCGCTCCTGCAGCCAGACCGTCGAGGAAGGCCGTCAGCGCGCCGAAGCCCTGCGCGAACGTCGCGGGATCGGGGTGGCCGACGCGCGGCACCGCGTACCAGTGCCGTCCGCCGGGCGGCAGGTGCATCGGGCCGCCGGGCGTGATCCCGAGCAGGCGGCGCTGCGGGTCGAGGACGTCGAGCACCGGGAGGAGATCGGCCTCGTCGGCGCCGCGGCCGTGCATGAGCACGAGCGTGCCCTCAGGCTCGCCGGCCGGTTCGCGGACGACGTGTACCAGCGGTTCGAAGCTCATATCCATCCAGATCCCGCGATGCTCGGCGGTCAAACGTCCGTCCGCCGCAACTCGTTGTCCACGCAATCAGAACGCACTATCCTCGAGGGCATGGCGATCATCGGGCAGACGCCGGACCTGCGCCTGCTTGCGCCGGCCGAGTTGCGCGCCTGGCGCGGCATGCTGCGCGCCCACGCGGCGATGGCCAAGGCGCTCGACGCGCAGCTCGAGGCCGCCCATGGCCTGCAGCTCAGCTCCTACGAGGTCCTCATGTACCTCGCCGATGCCGAGGACGAGCGCATGCGGATGTGCGACCTCGCCTCGTCGATCCTGCTCAGCCGCAGCGGGCTGACGCGCCTGGTGGACCGCTTGCAGCGCGAAGGCCTGCTGGAGCGCGTCGCCTGCAACGACGATGCGCGCGGAGCGTTCGCGAAGCTCACGCCGGCCGGACGCGAGAAGCTGCGCGCCGCGCGCGCCACGCACCTCGCCGGCGTGCGCGCGATGTTCCTCGATCTCTTCAGCCCGGAGGAGCTCGAGATGCTCGGCGACGCCTGGGATCGCGTGCTGCACGCGACCGGCTGGGGCTGCTGCACCTGAGCGTCAAAGTTGACATGACCTGACTCAGGTCCTATTAACCAGACCACGTATCCCGGAAGCTCCGAAGGGAGGTATTCGATGGCACTTGTACGTTGGGATCCGGTTCGCGAGATCGACACGCTGCAGGGCGAGATGAATCGCCTCTTCTCGACGTTCTTCGACACGCCGACGGCCCGCGGTGGCAACGGCGGCGCAGCCGCACGCCGCTGGATTCCGGCCATGGACCTCATCGAGGCCGGTGAGCACTTCGTCCTCAAGGCGGACCTTCCCGGCATGAGCGAGGACGACGTGCAGATCGAGGTCGAGAACAACGTGCTGACGATCTCCGGCGAGCGCAAGACCGAGCTCGAGGACAAGCACGAGGGCTACTACCGCCTGGAGCGTTCGACCGGCGCGTTCGCTCGCTCGCTCACGCTGCCCGAGGGCATCGACGCCGGCGCCGTGACCGCCTCGTTCGACAACGGCGTGCTCGAGGTGCGCGTCCCGAAGCCCGAGCAGGCCAAGCCGCAGCGCGTCCAGATCGCGGTCGGCGGCGGTGAGCCCCAGACGATCGAGGGCGAGACGTCCGCGTCGAAGTCCGACTCCGATCAGTAGCTCAAGCCTCGTCCGGCGGGCGCGCGAGTGCTCGCCCATCCTCTCGTCCAGACCCCGGCCCCTGCGCCGGGGTCTGGTGCGTTGTCGCGCGGTCGCTCGCGCCGGCGGCCAGCCCCCACAGCAGCGCCGCGCCGGAGCTGGCGCCCCACCCGGCGAGACGGGATGCGCGACGTGACGCCGCTCGCGTGGCTCCGGCGCGGATCGCCGTCAGCACCGCCGCCGCCGGCTCGGGCAGCTCGCCCCGCTCGGCACAGCGCAGGTAGTCGCGGCCGAGCGGCGCGCCCGGCGCGACGAGCTGCTGGAGGTGGTCCTCAAGGATCCCGAGACCGGCGAGCGGGTCCGCGAGGCGTCCGTCATGCAGCGTCAGGTCGGCGGCCGGCTCGACGAGTCGGGCAACGGCCTCTCCGACCGCCTCCAGCGCTTCCTCGACGACATGGAGAACGCCCGTATGGGCTACCCCGAGGTCGCCGACCAGATGCGCCAGATGAAGGCCGCCGTCGACCGCCTCCGCGCCGAGCACCTCCGCACGGCCGAGCAGGGCATGACGCGAGCCCTCCGCGACCTCGAACCGCAGGGCGCCGGCGACCCGAGGCAGGCCGACCAGCCCGAGCCGGGCCGCGAGCCTCAGCCCGCTC
>JAHWJM010000395.1 GCA_019348435.1 Actinomycetota bacterium | reverse complement strand
TGGTGATCGGGCGCAAGCTGCTCGCGCGCAACAAGATCTAGCCGGGGCGAGCGGTGAGAAGGTCGACTACCGGCCCGAGAAGGTGCGCGGCGGGCCGATGAAGCCGCTCTCGTAGCTCGCCGGCGGGTTGCCCGCCATCCGACCGCCCGTCCGGACAGCGGACCGGATATCTGATTAGGTGCGCGGCATGGGCGCGCGCCGCTGGCTGATCCTCGTGGTCGTCGCAGCGACCGCGCTGACGCTGCTCGTCAGCGTGGCGTCGGTCGTGCAGTTCGCGTACCGCAGCCCCTCGCTGCACGTGGCCGTCGAGACCGCTGCTGCCCTGATCTCGCTGCTGGCGGCGCAGCTCATGTACGGCCGCTTCCGGCGCAGCCTCGACCGCCGCGACCTGCTTCTGACGGCGGCGCTCGTCCTCTTCGCAGGCGCGAACCTGCTGTTCTCGGCCGTTCCCGCGGCGGCGAACATGGGCATAGGCACGTTCGACACGTGGGCGCCGGCGCTCAGCCGCGTGCTCGCGGCGGCGCTCTTCGCGGCCGGCGCCTTTGCGGCGCCCCGCCCGATCCGGCGGCCGGGGCCGGCCAGCGCGCGCATGCTGGGGCTGTGCGCGGTCGCGCTCGGCGTCATCGCGGCCGGGACGGCGCTCGCCGGCGACGCGCTGCCGCTCGCGATCGACCCCGGGCTGTCGCCCGAGGCGGCGTCGCGGCCGCGCATCGTCGGCGCGCCGTCGCTGCTCGCGCTTCAGCTGGTCGTGATGGCGCTCTTCGCGGCCGCGGCGATTGCGTTCGCCGTCCAAGCCGAGCGCACTGGCGACCCGCTGACGCTGTGGTTCGCGATCGGCGCCACGCTCGCCGCCTTCGCACGGCTGAACTACTTCCTCTTTCCCTCCCTGTACTCCGAGTTCTTCTACGTCGGCGACGTGCTGCGTCTCGGGTTCTTCGTCGCCCTGTTGATTGGCGGCGTCCTGGAGATCCGCGTCGCCCAGCGCGAGCTCGAGCGGGCAGCCGTGTTCGACGAGCGCCGCCGGCTGGCGCGGGAGATCCACGACGGCATGGCCCAGGACCTCGTGTTCATCGTGCAGCAGGCCAGCGCGCTGGAGCCCGAGGACGGCGACCGGGAGGCGGTGGCCGACATCGTCACGGCGGCCCGCCGCGCCCTCGACGAGTCGCGCGGGGCGATCGCGGCGCTCGTGCGCCCGACGGACGAGCCGCTCGCACAGGCGCTGGCGCGCGTCGCCGAGGAGACGGCGGGACGGTGGGGTGCCAGCGTCGAGTCGCAGATGGTCGACGGCTTCGAGCTGTCGCCGCCGACGCGCGAAGCGCTGCTGCGAATCGTCGGCGAGGCGGTCGCCAACGCGGCGCGCCACGGGCAGGCACAGCGGATCCGCGTCGAGCTCGCGCAGCGCCCGCAACTGCATGTGCGCATCGTCGACGACGGCGTCGGGTTCGACGTGACGTCGGTGGAGGAGCTGCGCGGCCGCCACGGGATCATGGGCATGCGCGAGCGCGCCGAGCAGCTCGGGGGCCGGCTGCACGTGAACTCGAGGCCCGGGGAGGGGACCGAGATCACCGTGGTGCTTCCGTGACCGAGCTCGTGCGCGTGCTGCTCGCCCACCACGACGCGCCGACGCGCACCGGTATCAGGCTGGAGCTCGAGGACGGCGGCTTCGAGATCTGCGGCGAGGCGGCCGAGGCGGGCGCCGCCGTCGCGATCGCCGAGCGCGAGGAGCCCCAGGTCTGCCTCGTCGACGAGAACCTGCCGGGAGGGGCGATCCTCGCCGTCGACGCGATCTACCGCCGGCTGCCCGCCACGAAGCTCGTCGTCCTGACCGACTCCGAGGACCCGAAGTCGCTGCTGGCAGCGATCCGCGCCGGGGCCTCGGGCTACGTGCGAACCGACCTCGACCCGACTCGCCTGGCGGCCACGCTGCGAGGGGTGCTCGCCGGCGAGGCGGCGCTGTCGCGGCGCCTGACGTTCCGCCTGCTCGAGACCCTGCGCACGCGCGAGCGTGGCCGGTCGGCGCCGACGACGCCGGGCGGGCCGTCGATGACGGACCGCGAGCTCGAGGTGCTCGAGCTCATGAGCGAGGGCCTGCCGAACAAGACGATCGCGAACCGACTGTCGATCTCGGAACGCACGGTCACGACGCACGACGCGACCATCTACTCGAAGCTCCACGTCAACAACCGCGTGTCCGCGATCCAAGAAGCGATGCGGCGCCGCATCCTCAGCTTCAACCAACAGAACTAGCTCCCGATGGCCGGAGACGGCGAGCTCAACGAGCGACTGCGGACCCTTCCTTCGGTCGAGCGCGTCGCGGATGCGATCCCCGACAGTGCGCCTCGCGCCGCCGTGGTGGGAGCCGCGCGACGAGCCGTCGACGTGGCGCGCGCTGCCCTGCGTGGCGGACGAGAGACGTTCTCCTTCGACGAGGTCGTGGACGAGGCGCGCAGCCTCTTGCGCGACCGGGAGCGACGCCTGCTACATCGGGTGATCAACGCAACCGGGGTGCTGATCCACACGAACCTGGGGCGCGTGCCGCTGGGTGACGAGCAGCTCGACGCGGTTCGCGCCGCCGGCCGCGCCCGCCAAGACGTTGACGACGGCGAACCCGTCGGCGGAGAACGACGTGTCGGGCGAGCCGTCGGCGTTGAGGCGGAACACTTCGAGGGCGGTCTGTCCCGAGCGGTCGAACGACGCGACGACCTTGTCGCCCGGGGCCGCCGCCAGGTGCCGCAGGACCACATCGCCGCCCACCTCGGCGCGACCGTCGCCGCCGCCGAAGGATGTGTCCGGCGAGCCGTCGGCGTTCAGGCGCACGACGGACCCGTCCTGCGCCCCGACCAGGATCTTCCCGTCGCCGCGGACCGCCACGGAGACGGCGTCGTTGACGACCACGCCCTTGCC
>JAHWJM010000394.1 GCA_019348435.1 Actinomycetota bacterium | reverse complement strand
TCGCGGGCGGCGTCGACGAATCGGCGAACCGTCTGGGTATCGCGCACGGCGATGTCCGCCAGCACCTTGCGGTCGAGCTCGATGCCGGCGACCTGCAGGCCGTGGATGAAGGTCGAGTACGTCATGCCCTCCTGGCGCGCGGCCGCGTTGATGCGGGTGACCCAGAGCCGGCGGAAGTCGCGCTTGCGGTTGCGACGGTCGCGGTACTGGTAGGCCTCCGCCTTCATCAGCGCTTCCTTGGCGCGCTTGTAGTTCGAGTTCGCCTCGCCGCGGAAGCCCTTCGTGCGCTCGAGCGTCGAGCGGCGCTTCTTGCGGGCGTGAACGGAGCGCTTGACGCGGGTCATCTACTTGCTCCCGGTGCGCAGCAGCTTGTTGACCCGCCGCGCGTCCTCAGGCTGGAGGATCACGGGTTGGCCGAGGTGGCGCTTCTTGTTGGCCGACTTCTTCTCGAGGATGTGGCTCGTGAAGGCATGGCGCCCGCGGACCTTGCCGGTCGCGGTCTTCGTGAAGCGCTTCTTGGCGCCGGAGTGAGTCTTCATTTTCGGCATGCGAGCGGGCCAGTATAGGCGACCCGCAGCGGCGACTACGGCGAGGCGGTCTTGCCGTCGGCCGATGCGCCGTTGTCCGAGCGCGCGGCCTTGGCGGCCGGCTCGGCGCCGGGCGATCCGTCGCTGCTGACGGCGTCCGCGTGGTCGTGCCCCTGCTCGGCGATCGCCGCCTCGCCGCTCAGCACCGCCTTGGAGGGCCCGAGCATCATCGTCATGTTGCGCCCGTCCTGGATCGGGCGCTGCTCGACGACGCCGACCTCGGCAAGCTCCTCGGCCAGCCGGTCGAGGATCATCACGCCGCGCTCGGGGTGCGTGACCTCGCGGCCGCGGAACATGATCGTGACCTTGACCTTGTCCTTGTGGCGCAGGAAGCGCTCGACGTGGCCCTTCTTGGTCTTGTAGTCGTGCTCGGCGATCTTGGGGCGGAACTTGATCTCGCGGATGACGATGTTCTGCTGGTGCTTGCGCGCCTGCTTCTGCTTCTGGGCCTGCTCGTACTTGTACTTGGAGTAGTCCAGCACACGGCAGACCGGCGGCCGCGCCTCGGGCGCGACCTCCACGAGGTCGAGGTCGCGTTCCTGCGCGTAGCGCAGCGCATCGGTCGTGCGCATGACGCCGATCTGGTTGCCGGTCTCGTCGATCAGGCGCACCTCGGGCACGCGGATGCGATCGTTGATGCGTGTCGAATCCCGCTCGGGCGGGCGCCGGTCGAACCTGCGAGGGACCGGCATTATGAAATGCGGCCGCGCGTCAAGCTGTGAGCGAGCGCGGCAATGAGATCGAAATCGTGGTCAACGCCGCCGAGTATAGCCAGGATCAGGCCTCGCGGCGAGCGGACTTCGCCGCGAGCTGCGCGACGATCTCCTCGACCGGGATGCTGCCGCTGTCGCCGACCCCATGCTCGCGCACCGAGACGGTCGGGTGGGCGGGGTCCGATTCCGCCTCACGGTCGCCGATCACCAGCATGTAGGGGATCTTGCGCAGCTCGGCGTCGCGGATCTTGCGCCCGACCGACTCGGTGCGGTCGTCGAGCTCGGCGCGCAGCCCGGCCTCCTGCAGCGCGCCGAGCACGCCGCCCGCGGCGTGCGCATGACGGTCGGCGATCGGCAGCACGATCGCCTGCAGCGGCGCGAGCCAAAGCGGGAAGTCGCCGGCGTAGTGCTCGATGAGGATGCCGATGAAGCGCTCGAAGGACCCCAGCAGCGCGCGGTGGATCATCACCGGCCGGTGGTCGGCGTCGTCGGCGCCGGTGTAGTGCAGGTCGAAGCGCTCGGGCATCGAGTAGTCGAGCTGGACGGTGCCGAGCTGCCACGACCGCCCGATCGAGTCGGTCATGTGCAGGTCGATCTTCGGGCCGTAGAAGGCGCCGTCGCCGGCGTTGACCTCATACGAGAGCTCGCGCGTGTCCAGCGCGTCCTGCAGCGCCGCCTCGGCGCGATCCCACATGTCGTCTGAGCCGATGCGCTGCGCGGGCCGCGTCGAGAGCTCCAGGCGCGGCGCGAAGCCGAACAGGTCGTAGAGGAAGAAGCCGAAGTCCAGCGCGTCGATGACCTCGTCGCGGACCTGCTCCTCGGTGCAGAAGATGTGGGCGTCGTCCTGGGTGATGTGGCGCACGCGCATGAGCCCGTGCAGCGTGCCGCTGGGCTCGTGACGATGCACGAGTCCCGCCTCGGAGTAGCGGATCGGCAGGTCGCGGTAGGAGCGCCGCTCGTCCTTGAAGAGCTGGATGTGGGCGGGGCAGTTCATCGGCTTGAGCCCCATCGGCCGGTCCTCCACCTCCGTGAAGTACATGTTGTCCTTGTACTTGTCCCAGTGGCCGGACTGCTTCCACAGGTCCACGTCGTAGAGGATCGGCGTGCGCACCTCGTCGTAGCCGCGGCGCGCGTTCTCGGTGCGCCACAGATCTGACAGCGCGTTCCAGATCGCCATCCCCGCCGGCTGCCAGAACGGCGATCCGGGCGACAGCTCGCTGAACAGGAACAGGTCGAGCTCCTTGCCGAGCTTGCGGTGGTCGCGCGCGCGCGCCTGCTCGAGCTGCTCGAGGTGCGCGGCGAGCTCCTCCTTGGAGAAGAACGCCGTGCCGTAGATCCGCGTGAGCTGCCGGCGGCTGGCGTCGCCGCGCCAGTACGCCCCCGCGACCGACTGCAGCTTGACGGCCTTGATGCGCTTCGTCCCCGGGCCGTGCGGTCCGCGGCAGAGGTCGGTGAAGGGGCCGTTCGTGTAGAGGCTGACGGTCGTCAGCGGCTCGTCCGGGTCGCCGTTGGCGACGAGGTCCTCGATCAGCTCGACCTTGTAGTCCTGGCCCTCGGCGCGGAAGCGCTCGAGCGCCTGCTCGACGCTGACGTCCTCGCGGACGAAC
>JAHWJM010000393.1 GCA_019348435.1 Actinomycetota bacterium | reverse complement strand
GCAGGCGGCCGTGCTGGGCGGCGGGACGATGGGCCTGATGCTCGCGCGGCTGCTGCACCTGCAGGGCTGCGACGTGACGCTGGCCGACCGCCACGAGGAGCGCCGCGCCCAGGCCGTGTCGTTCGGCGCGCGCGCCGTCACCGCACTCGATCCGGCCGCCCACGAGCTCGTGATGGAGGCCGTCGGACGCCCCGAAGCCTGGCGCGTCGCGATCGACGCGGCCCAGCCCGGTGGCACCGTCGTGCTCGTCGGCGGCTGCCCGGCGGGCAGCGAGGTGACGTTGCCGTCCGGCCCGCTGCACTACGCCGAGCTCGACATTCGCGGCGCGTTTCACCACACCCCGGCCGAGGTCGACCGCGCGCTCGAGCTGCTCGCCGGCGGCGCCGTCGACTGGCGCGCGCTGGCCGGGCCCACGATCGGCCTCGAGCAGCTCGCTGCGGCGCTGCTGCGCCCAAGCAACGGCGAGGCGCGCAAGCTCGTCGTCGACCCGCGCCGCCGCGACCAATAACCTGCCGCCGCTGATGCCCGTCACGATCGTCACCGACAGCACGCACTACCTGCCGCGTGAGCTCGTGGCGCAGCTCGGCCTGCGCGAGGTCTCGCTCTACGTCAAGCTCGGCGAGACGCTGCAGCGCGAGAGCGACATGACCGACCTGCCCGCGTTCTGGGAGCGCATGCGCAGCGGCGCGGATCTGCCGACGACGTCGCAGCCCTCGATCGGCGACTTCCTCGGCTGCTACGAGCCGCTGCTGCAGGACGGCCACGACATCCTCTCGATCCATCTCTCGGCCGGTATCTCGGGGACGTACGACTCGGCGCTGCAGGCGCGCGCGCAGCTGCTCGAGCGGGGGTTGGAGGCCGAACGCATCGCGGTGCTCGACTCGCGCACGGTCTGCGGCGGCCTGGGGCTCCAGCTGCTGGCCGCCGCCGCATGGGCGCGCGCGGGATCGCCGCTGCAGGAGGTCGCCGCGCACGCCGCCGCCGCGCGCGAGCGCCTGCGGATCTGGTTCGTGCTCGACACGCTGGAGTACCTGCGCCGCGGCGGCCGGGTGGGCGGAGCGCAGGCCTGGATCGGCGGCGCGCTGAAGATCAAGCCGATCCTGTCGCTGGAGTCACAGATCGAGCCCGTCGAGCGCGTGCGCACCGCGGGCCGCGCGTTCGAGCGGATGGTCGACTACATGCGCACGCTGCACGCAGACGGCGCAGACGCCTGGTGCGTGCAGCACATCCAGGCGCCCGAGGATGCGCAGCGACTCGTCGCGCGCGGGATCGAGATCTTCGGCTGCGAGCCGCGCTTCGTCGGTGAGGTCGGTCCCGTGATCGGTGCGCACGCGGGGCCGGGAATGATCGGCGTCGGCGGCCTGCCGGCGGACGCGCTGCGCTGAACGCCCGGGTCTCGCCTGCGGCGGCCCGCCGCCCCCGCTCAGCTGCCCTCGTCGCCGTTCTCGGCCCGCGACGGGCCTTCGTAGCCGCGCGGATGCAGGACGTAGATCTCGGTGGCCAGGTCGGCCTTCGTGTCGATGCCGCTGATGAAGGCCCGCACCTTGCGCCCGATGAGGCGTTCGACGGGCTCGCAGAACGCCGTCACCGAGGCGTACTGGAACAGCAGGCGCAGGTCACGCAGGCGCTGATGCTCGCCCATCCGTTGCAGGCTGCGCTCGGCCGGCGTGAAGGTCTGCTCGAGCGTCACGACGAGCATGTCGGGGCCGGCCCAGAGCGTCCGGGTCTTCGTCGGCCCGCGCCCGAACTGCTCCTTGTAGAGGCGCACCATCTCGTTGGAGATCGCGCTGAGCACGCTCTCGCCCGCGCGTTCCTCCTCGTCGTGGTGGTACTGCTGCTCGTCTACGTGCATTCGCCGCCGGTACCCGCAAACGCGGCGAGACGATCCTGCGGTTAGGCCGGGCCCTCGGCAACCCTGCGCAGGCGCTCCAGTGCGCGCCGGATCACGCGTGACACCTGCATCTGGCTGACGCCGACGACATCGCCGATCTCGGCCTGCGTCATGTCCTCGACGAAGCGCATGTGCAGGATCTCGCGTTCGCGATCGGTCACGATCCGCATCAGCCTCTCGAGGGTGGCCCGATCCTCGGCAAGATCGAAGCCGTGCTCGCCGACGACGACGCAATCGGCGATGACGGTCACGCCGTCGTCGCTGTGGCCGCGCGGCGCGTCGAACGAGATCGCGCGATAGGCGTCGCCGGCCTGCAGCGCCTCGAGCACCGCCTCCTCGTCGGCGCTTATCGCGCAGGCGATCTCGCTCACCGACGGCTGGCGGTGCATGCCCTCCGCCAGCCCGCTGATCGCGCGATCGACGCGCAGCGCCAGCTCTTGCAGGTCGCGCGGCATCCGCACGGCCCAGGTGCAGTCGCGAAAGTAGCGCTTGATCTCACCCACAATCGCGGGGACGGCGTAGGACGAGAACGCGATGTCCCGGCGCGTGTCGAAGCGGTCGATCGCCTTGATCAACCCGACCGACGCAACCTGCAGGAGGTCGTCGAGCGGATCGCCGGCGCGTTCGTAGCGCCGCGCGAGCGACCGTGCCAGCGGCATGTAGCGCTCGACGAGCGCGGCGCGCGCCCGGGCGTCGCCGTCCGCGGCCAGTCGCGCGAACAGCGCCTGTTCCTCCTGCGCGCGGCGGGTCGGTGTCGTGCCGGCGCGCGGGCGCGCCCACAGCTCGTCCGCGACCGCAGCGGGCGCCGTCGAGCTCATGCCCCCACGCCTGCGGCCGGCGGCGCGTCATGCCTGCACGGTGATGATCCTGCGAGCATCGCGATCCCTCCTCGACAACAGCTGCCGGGGATCGCCCGCGCCCGCACCGAGGCTCGCGACTATCCGCTGTCTGCCCGAACGGGGAGAGCCACTAGGTGCCTCTCACCGCCTTGCGGACGACCATAGCAGCGTCCGAGAAGTGCTTCGAC